>NZ_JAILWL010000320.1 GCF_025698965.1 Roseibium sp. | reverse complement strand
CACACCGCCTATGCCGG
This sequence comes from Roseibium sp., assembly GCF_025698965.1. Lineage (GTDB taxonomy): Bacteria > Pseudomonadota > Alphaproteobacteria > Rhizobiales > Stappiaceae > Roseibium. The sequence goes on along the minus strand of NZ_JAILWL010000320.1, from coordinate 7,722 downwards.
CGCGCGAGGCTTTGGGCTGGACCCTCACAAACAAACGCAGGCCGCCATCGGCAACCTGCGCAGGCGAGACGTTAGCCGAGACGGGGGAAGATTTGACCAAGGATCAGCCAGTTGCGCACGAACATGATCAACAAGAGCAATACCAGCGGCGACAGGTCCAGACCGCCCAGAGGCGGCAGGAAATTGCGCAGCGGGCGCAGCAGAGGCTCGGTGATCGTGCTGGTCAGACGCCAGATCGTGCTGACGAGCTGGTTGTGCGCGTTGACGACATTAAACGAGATGAGCCAACTCAGGATGACCCCCACAAAAATGACATAGACCAGCAATTGCAGCGGGATCAGCAGGAACAGGTAAACCAGGACCTGCGCCAGAGACATGTGTTCCATGGGTATCAGCGCTCTCGTTCAGAATTCACTTCACTGCGTGCTGGTCTAGCCCTCACCGACGGGCGCTGACAAGCAGCTTCGGTCGCAATCACGGCGCAGCGGGCAGGGTGAAGACGAAACGCGCCCCGGCGTCATACTCAACGTCGTGCCAGATTCGGCCCCCCGCAGCCTCAATAATCTGCCGACACAAGGCCAGGCCCAGCCCGACGCCTTCTACCGGACCTGTCGACATGCGAAACAGAACGTCGAACACCATTTCGCTCTGGCGCGGGTCGATACCGGGGCCTTCATCCTCGACGACGATCTCCACCCATCCCGCCTTGGCCTCCCGCGCATAAAGCCTGAGGACAGGCGGGTCCTTGGCGAACTTCAGCGCATTGTCGATCAGATGATGAAGAACGAGAGCCACGAGCGCATCATCCGCCCAGACGGCCGGCATGGGCGCAATCTCGATCACCGCGTTCTGACTTTCGATTTCAACCGCCAGATCCTTGCGGACCCCAGCGAGCACATCGCGGAGTTCCAGTCGCGTCGGCTCGTGCATCATGCTGATGGCGCGCACATATTCTACAAGAGCCTCAGTCAGGTCCTGCATCCGCGCCACTGAGGTGTTCAACCGGCCCAGATAGTCGCGGCCGGCATGGCTCAGCTGATCGCCTTCCTCACGCTCGATCAGTCCGGCGAAGACCGAGATATGGCGCAAGGGCGCTCGGAGATCATGCGACGCAGCCGTCGCGAAACGCTGCAGACCCGCATGGGTGTTGTCGAGCTTGGCCTGCAAAGCCTGATAATCGGCGCGGCTGACCATGTTGACCGGGGTCAATCGGCGCTCCTGGGCCAGCGCCAGCATTTGCGGCAGCCAGTACCAAAGCAGAATGGCGCCGCACAAACCAAACGCCGCGCTGAGCAGGTGAACCACAGCGTCAAGACGCGGATGCGGCATGCCCACTGACAGAAGGCCCGCCAGGTGCGCCAGCCCGGCCAGAGACGCCAGAACGATAACGATACGCACCATTTTCAGGCGCAGCAGCTTCTTGTTCCGCTGCATTTGCCAGATCAGCGTTCCTGCAATCAGCGCATAGGCGCTGAAAACCAGGGCGTGAGTCAGCATGTGGAAGATAAACGGCTCCGCGCCATCTCCCATACCGAACTGGTGAAGCGGCGCTTCACCGGCAATTCCTGTCCCCTCACCCATGACGCATGTTTTATAACGAAGTTCCGTTTACGCAAACGTCAATCATCCGCGACCTTTGTCGCAATCCTTGACAACTTCAGTCGAGCTTCTTACGTCAGCCATCCTCTGGAACGGGGCCGTAGCTCAGTTGGGAGAGCGCGTCGTTCGCAATGACGAGGTCAGGGGTTCGATTCCCCTCGGCTCCACCAGATATTACCATTAAAACTCTGAGAATAAAGGGAAACCCAACGAGGACACTCGTTACTTCCCTCTATTCTTCCCCCAGGCTTGCATGCTGGCTCAGCCTAATGGTGCGTTACTCGCCCTTCATTCAGCTGACGAGTTCTCTTGTGCTGCTCGCAGAGCCGCTTTCAGTTCGTCGAGAGAGAGGCAATATCCGCGCTTGCGATGAGCCATACGGTGACAATTTGAACAGAGAACTATGAGGTCGTGGCTTGGGTTAGTTTTGCGTCGGCCCTTTTCGGCGAGCGGAACGGCATGATGCACTTCAATGAAGTCACGTCCTAAATCGCCGTATGCCGCCTTGAAATTAAATCCACAAGCCTGGCAACTCTGACCGTGAATTGATATCGCCGCCTCCCGTGCGCCAGCAGCACGCTCGCGACGCCGTGAGACATAAATTTTTTCGCGACCTTCAGTAAAAACAACATCCTCCACCTCTACCGCATCACGAACCTGAACCGCCTCAACTAGCGCTTGATTCAAGACTGCGGCCGGCTCTTGATCCCAGCGCTCTAAAGTTTCGCGAAACCGGCCTGATTTGAATTCTGGGACATTGCCGGCGCTGTCTCGCCAACCAGTGCGAGGGGAATCGGGCATGAAGGCATCAAAAGCATCCCGTGCATTTTTCAGCGAGTTGCGAAAAGAATGGCTCTCACGCCCGTCACCAACCGATTCATAAAACAGGTCATATGCTTCCACCCAGTGCTGAACACCAAGCACAGACGGTGGAGCACCATCAGGCTCGCTGAGCCGTGAAAGTGCGTATGCGACAAAGTAAAATTCTGGAGAGCGAGAAATCATATAAGGCCCCTAGCGGTACTCTGTTCTTATGAACCGGCTACCACCATCAATAACTGTGCAGGGCCTATCAAGAGGCGAAATCCCAAGGGATCTAATAGAGCGCGGCCGCGCCACCGCCTCTCGATAAGAGTCGAAATGCTTCCTTCCCTTGCCAGCGACACCTTCGCCCTAGGCGTGCTACGAATATGGCAGGAGGAGTGAAAGATGCGACATTATAGGCTGGCCCTGGTGTTACTATCAGGTGGGCTCACCGCCTGCTCTCAGCAGGTTGATGCGTACTTCTATCCAGACCGCACGAATTTATCGCAAAGCGAGAGCTACGTAGACATCGGCTCAGTCGAGGCTTGTCGGGACTGGGCTTATTACAAAGCCGCTCAAATCGGCGACCCAAACATGCAACGCAGCACCTATGAATGCGGCCTCGGACCTCGGGAGCACGGAGCAGGCTTCACAGTTTACAGAGAGACGGTCCAGTGATGCCGTTAGCTAGTCTAGCTACTATCGCTTGTCTCATCACCAGCGCTGCTTACGCAGCTGATTGCGACGTCGTGGCCGATGGCGGACTTGGGTCAATGGAATGCTGGCACGCATGGCCCTTTCCAATTTCTACCGCTGAGCTCGCGTTTAATGGATATGAGCTAATATCGACCTCAATGATTGAAGCAACGTCAGAGAGCGAACGCGCGCAAGGCCAAACAGCGCACTACGAAATTTCTTATTGGCGCGGCGAGAGCATACTCTTTCAGTGTCGCAGCCTTTTCAGGAATGATGGGCAACGCCTCCAAATGACGTCATCAACCTGTCGCTCTACACAAGCCCCACCAGACGTCCAAAACCTCTGGGGGTACATTCGAAGAAATGCGCCCGAACGTTAAAACACGTCAGGGCCAAAGGTTAGGGCAGCGTGCTCACGCACTGCCTAAGCAATCGAGTTGCTGTTAACCTAACCCACAACCAGGCCAGCGCCGTCGCAAATAATCGTAGAACGCATCGTCAGCCGCATACAGCTCCCTGCAATGCCGGTCATACGTTCGCCAGTGCATGCCTTTAGGCTTAGGTGGAATCTTATCAACGCCCCGCTCACCCCCTAGTTTCTGACGGATTTTATTCGCACGCGTCTGGATCCGGTCATGAGCCTTTTCGCGCTGGGTACGATAGGTGAGCCGGTGGCATTTCCGGCAACGGTAACGCGCACCTACGCCATAGAGCTTCATAACCCGGTCGCCGCACCCAGGACAAAGCCACCAAGGCCGCTCCCCTCCGAAACGACAAGGCGTCCACTCCACACCGATATGCTCTCTTACAGAGAATGGCTCGGCGCCGGTGTTGGAACTGACGGTATAGGCCAGCGTCACGCCTTGGCGCTCGCCCTGACCATGAAGACTGATCGAGCATTCGCGCCCGTGTGACCAGCGCCACCGCCATCCTGATTGATGCCCTTCAGCGAAACACCCAGCCCGCCGGACCTTGTTTACGTCTAGGTCCATAGACTCGCTTTCAACAGGGCGGCCCTTATCATTCCACCCGCCTGAACCCCAACCGCCCATGGGCTTAACCTCCGCGATAAGTTTAAGTGTTTCACAGTCGGAATAAGGGAGCGTCCGAAATGATAGTCCTTGCTATCGCTGCAATTGTGCAATCGACTGCTGTTGATGACAGACCCCTGACGCAGTTGCCTTATCTTGCCTGGGGCGCTTGGGAATGCGCCACTGCACTAGAATATACTGATAATGTTGAGGCTGACCGTTCTCGATACGTCGAACTCGGCATTAATGCGGCGCGCCGTTTTCTAGAGGCAGAAGTAGCAGGCGAGGTCTCTCCGGAGGTGTGGGGAGAAGAAGTCCCGGTTGCCTTCGGGCTTCGTATTGGGGGCCCGTCAATTGACTTCATCGTAGGCCGTTGGTTCGAGGCCGCAATTAGCACGACCTTTGACGATATCCACAACGCTATCCCGACCGAGCTCACATACGCACAAAGAGAAGAGATAAGGTCGCTCAATGCCGAACGGCTATATCGCGACCGAAATTGCCAACTATTGTGACGCCCCTTCGAGCCTTTTGGCGAAATTGCTTGTCAGAATATCACATGCGCCAGACTATCCAGCAGACCGGATAAGAGGGCTGACAGTGAAAACAGAAACGCAGCCAGCGCTTGTTCCAGGACAAGTCTATCACCCGTGGGTCGGTAGACACTTTTCAGTGTCGAATCCTAGAATATTGTTCTTGGGTCATTCGCATTATGGCGATGATCCACTGAACCCGGACCCGAATCTTACCAACTCACTCGTTTGCGGACATTTGAAGGACCGCCGCGACAAGTTTCTGACATTAATCGCGCGCCTAGGAACAGGCCTGCCCGCTCACGAGATAGACCAACATAAATTCTTTGAGCGCATCGCTTTTATGAACTTGCTTCAAGGGACGCTTGAAGCCCCACGAATGAAGGCTTCCGCAGCAGACCTAGAACGAGGTGCAGCCGTTCTCGTTATCTTGCTCAGGCACCTAAAACCCACTCATATCGTTATATTTGGCGAACAGGTGTGGGACGCGCTCAACAATGCCGGACACTTCACCATAGGACTTAAGGGTGAGCCCTATTTTAGCGGCTCTATCGAAACCATACCTACCTTCTACAGCAACCATCCCAGCAGTTATGGCTTCTCACCAGATAAATGGGCCAGCCAGTTCAACGCATTCCTGAGAGACCGAGGCGTGAACGAAAAAAGCCTCGAACAATGGATAGGGGCGACACGCTTCGTTACACCTGAATCCAAGCCTCCGGACTAAGGTTCTCGCTTCATCAGCCTGCCAATCTGAGCTTTCATATATAAAGCACGCGCGCGGGGGACTGATGGACGGACACACGCGCCTGAAGCATCCAGACAGGGGGGCATGAGTTCTCTGACCAAGCCCAACGCTGGAGCCTCATTGGACAGACCCGTGTCAGCTGCATGGGACCCGACATACTCCTAGAACACAGAGTGTATCTATAAGCGGGTCAGAGCATGGCGTTTATCGTCATCCCACATGCTTCCATTTTGCTAGCCCTGTATGGGGATCCGACGCCCTGCCCCGTTGAGCTTCATACAGTCTCTTGCTCTAAGATTTTGCGGCGTTCGGGGCGCTTTTTTAAGGCGTCCGAAAAACCTCTGTCGGATCTGCCGGCGCCCAGCGCAAAGCCGCGTTTTTATCATCTACGCGGGTTTCAGTCTTGAACATGCCAAGGCTCACCATGCGTTCACGCGCGCCACGTTGGCCCTTCATCGCACCGCGCCGTTCAAGGACAAACCAGCCGCGCTCGATTAACTCGGCAATTGCCTTTGCAGCCGTGTTCTCGGCGCATTTAAGCTGGCGGGCCGCGCGCGCATTCGACATGGGGTAGAGATTGGACAACCAGGGCCGATAACTCGCCATCGTCTCAGTCAGAAGCACCTTGGCGTGAAGGCTGAGTGTCGCCCATGCAGGATGGTGCACCCAATGGTCATAGATGCGCGCGTGCGGATCATCATGGCGACTGAAATGAGTCCGCTTGGCCATAACTCACCTCTCATGGGAAGGCGCGGCGCGAGCTTGAGGCTCGCACCGCTGGGCTGACTCATTCGGTCTTCTGGATTGGCTCGGAATCTGGCTTCCAGCGCACTGAGAGCACCCTCACAGGCGTTTCGAGCACATATCGCGCATGATGCCCGCAATCATGCTTTTCGCGCTCTGTGCGGATCTGAAGGCCCGCCTTGCGCAAGTCGCAGACATAAGCAGGCAGTCGGAAGGGCGGGCCGCCCTTGAAGTCATAAGCGGTCAGGCCCCGCTCGCCATATTCGGCAAGGCGAAGCGCGGTCTCTCCATCCCGGCCGCGAACGGCGAAGGGCTTAGCGTCCACGTCCAGTCGCTGGAGAAGCACAATCGGATAGCTGCGAAGATGAGCCGTCATTCGTCGTCTCCTGTGGGCAAGCCCGCAAGGGTCGCGTTCAGGCGGGCGAGATGAGGGGGGAGTTGGAAGCGGTCTTCTAGCCAGCGCTGGGCGCGGCTAGGGCGCGTTTCGACCGGTTCGCGGCCATAGGCGGCAAGGGCGGGCCGTTGGCGCTGGCGGGAGACGCACCGCCAGACGGCAGACACACCTCTCCCGTTGCGGCGCGAGGGCCGCTCAGGCATATTTGTCATGTCGAAAATCTCCTGAGGGCGGCTGGCGGGCCGCCCTTTTTCGTATTCGGCTACCCGGCCGTGCCGATCCGCTCGGCGAGCCAGCGCACAATATCGCTTTCGCGCCAGCCCACGGCCCGCTTGCCCAGCTTCACAGGCTGGGGAAACAAGCCCTCTTTCTTCAAGTCATAGATGGTGGAGCGGGCCAGACCCGTGCGGTCTTCCACTTCCGGGCGTCTCAGGATGCGGTCAGTCATCAAAGCCCCTTTCCGGCTGTCTGCGTGACAGTGCGGAACATAAGCGAGGCCAAGTGGAACAGTGGCGGGCAGTGTCCCAACTAAATTGTTATTTCGGTGGTCGCGCAAATAGCCAGCATCATCGCTCGGGCTTGGCCTGGGCGAAACGCGTCCAAAGTTTTCGGTTGGCTTCCTTTGACGGCCCGAAACCAGCCTTGTGTGCCAATTCTGCCGCGCGGGCACGACTGTGTCCCGCTTCTATAAGCTGACGCATTTTGTCGATCCTGGCCGCGCTCGCAGATTTGGAAAGTTTGGCGCGGGCTAAGCCTCCTGCTTTCGCGGCCATCACACTGGCGCGACCTCGCAGGGCGTCTTGGCCATATGAGAAACGCCAGCGGTAGTGTTCGACCATCCGCCCGATTTTCCCGGCAGATTTAAATGCTAAACCGAGGGAGAACGCGTGGCCCCATCGGTATCCAGGCGAGAGAACTTTTACATCTTCACGCTCTTTAGAGTCTTGAAAGCAGTAGTCAAAAAAAGAGATTTCATTGAGAATTTTAACTTCAAACCAAGTTCTCGAAAACGGCAAGTAAGCGTCACTTGTCAGACGCGTGATATCGGGTTCGATTTCTTCAACCTTTATGCCCCAATAATCGGATAAATGTTTTTTGAAGAACGCCTCTATTGCAGAGAATGAAAAACCAAATGGATTTGTTTCCTGCCAGTCCGGTGCATCGTCGCTAACG
>NZ_JAILWL010000032.1 GCF_025698965.1 Roseibium sp. | reverse complement strand
AAAGTTTTCAGCGCCGGTCGAGCGTGTGTTCGAGGCCTGGCTTGATCCGGACACGCTGGCAAGGTTCATGACACCCGGACCAGGTATGACCGTGCCGAAAGCGACAACCGATCCCAAGGTCGGTGGCACATTCGAAATCATCATGCAGGCAGGCGACCAGCAAATACCGCACAAGGGCATCTACAGGGAAATCAGTCGTCACAGTCGGCTGGTCTTTACCTGGGAAAGCCCGTTTTCAGAACCGGACAGTGTGGTGACGCTTGATTTCGTGGACGCAGCCGGTGAGACAGAGTTGACGCTGACGCACGTAAAATTTCCGTCTCAGGAAAGCCGTGACAATCACGAAGGTGGTTGGAATCGGATCGTCGAATGTCTCGATCCTGTTGTCTCGGGTGAGCAGGCGGCGTGATGCCGTCTGCAGTTTGCCGATCCGTCAGCGCTCAGTCGCCTTCGACAAGACGGATTTTTGTAGGCCAGAATGCGAAGTGCGATTTCAACAGACCTGCCATCTCGATAGGCGCTTCATAGACCCAACCGATTTCATCTCCATCTAGCGCGACGTAACTGGCGTCGCCCTTGATGGGACAGTAAGTTGACTTCTCGACCGGCTCAAACTCGGCTGTCAGATCGGTCTTGGGGATGTAGACCACCGGATCGTATACGGATTTCCCGATTTCCAATACCCTGAGAGCGTTGGTGCTGTCTGCCAGCAAGGTGTCGTTCGCATAAATTCGAATACGGCGAGGCACATCCTTGATGACCATGAGGTGGTCGGGATTGGATGGGTTTCGTACTGCGTTTTCAAATGCAGCTGTCGCAAGGACGTTCATTTCTCAACTCCTGTCGGCTTTCCCAAAAGGTGAGGTGGCTGCCTCACAAACGCAAAATCTAAAATCTAACATTCCCGTGAGCAGTGGTTTTGACAGGTTTTGCGGAGTCAGAAGACCGATCCGGCCCGATCATGCCTTGAAATTTTGGTTAAAGAACGTTCCAACGCAATAATTGAGACTGAGGTGAAAGGTGGTATCGGGATGAGCGAGAATGCACAGGGACTTTTAAGGGATCTGTTCCAACGGGCGGTAGAAGTGGCCGACCCGATGAAAAGTCTTGCCGCTCATCTGCCGGAAAAACCGGATGGCCGCGTCGTTGTGATTGGCGCGGGCAAAGCCTCTGCGCGCATGGCCGAGGCCGTTGAGGAGATCTGGGGCCCGTGTGACGGTCTCGTGCTTACAAGATATGGTTATGCGCGCCCGACGAAGGGGATTGAAATTGTCGAGGCAGCTCATCCGGTTCCCGATGAGGCTGGACAAATCGCGACGCGCAGGATGCTGGAGCTGGTAAAGGGCCTGGGTAAGGACGACTTCGTTCTGGCACTCATTTCCGGCGGTGCGTCTGCGCTTCTGACAGCGCCTGCGGGTAACATCACCCTTGCGGAAAAGCAGGAGGTCAATCAGAAACTCCTGAGTTCCGGAGCGCCGATCGGTCAGATGAACGTGGTGCGCAAACACCTGAGCCAGGTCAAGGGAGGTCAACTGGCCGCCGCAGCCCATCCGGCGAAAATGCTGGCGTTGCTATTGTCCGACGTGCCGGGGGATGATCCTGCAGAAATCGGATCCGGCCCGACCGTGGGAGACACCAGTACTGCGGCGGATGTGAAGGACATTCTGACCCGCTGGCAAATCAAGGTGCCTGCCAGCGTCCAAAGCGTTCTGGATACCGAGACCGGTGTATTGCCGAGCGATGATAAAAAACTTTCCCGCGTGACAAACACGATCTTTGCGGCACCTTCCCAATCGCTGGACGCGGCGAAAACGCTCGCTGGTGAGCATGGTTGCGATGTTGAAATTCTGGGAGATGCCCTTGAAGGAGAGGCACGTGATGTCGCAAGAGCGCATGCGGCACTTGCACTTCAGCGTCTGAAGGAGCGAACAGCAATCGAAAGACCATTGGTCCTGCTGTCCGGGGGGGAGTTGACCGTAACGCGCAGAGGGGACGGTGTCGGAGGTCCCAATGCGGAATATGCACTGGCGTTGGCACTTGCACTTGAAGGGGCAAACGGTGTCCACGCGATTGCCTGCGATACGGATGGCGTTGACGGTGCGGCAGAAGTGGCTGGTGCAATCATAGGCCCGGATACTCTCACGAAGGCGAAAGCCGCTGGTGTTTCGGCAGAAAAAGCCCTTGATATCAATGATGCTCATACATTTTTTGAACACATTGGCGACCAGGTTGTCACTGGTCCAACCCTGACCAATGTCAACGACTTTCGGGCGATATGGATCGGATAGAAAGTCGGGACAATCGCTGACGTGAAACCAGTCTGATCTCGACGGGTTTAAATTATAAACCCGTCGCAAATATGTGTTTATGGTCTTATCACTACCTTGAAGGTTTTTCCCGTTCAGGGGTTGGAATGTCCGAAATTACCATCACCCGTGCCGTGCGCATGCCCGATCAGTTCAGGATTGAGCGGTTTCTCTCCAATCCGAAGCTCGGACCGCGGCTTCTATTTTTCAGCGGGGGCTCCGCCTTGAACGGCGTTTCGCAGTGTCTGAAACGCTATACGCATAATTCCATTCACCTGGTAACACCTTTTGACTCCGGCGGCAGTTCACAGGGCCTCAGGCTTGCATTCGATATGCCAGCTATTGGCGATCTGCGAAGCCGGATGATGGCGCTGGCAGATGAAACGGTGCTCGGGCATCCGGAAATCTTTCGTCTGTTCACGCATCGGTTTGCGAAGTCGGCCGAGCGAGCGGACCTGGTCGACGAGCTTGATGTCATGATCGCCGGAACACATCCTCTGGTGGCTGCCATCGATCAGCCCATGCGCGACCTGATCCAGAACCAGCTCGGCGTGTTTCGGGCAGCCTGTCCGCAAAGCTTCGATTTGCGCGGCGCAAGCATTGGCAATTTGATCCTTGCCGGTGGTTATCTCAATCAAAACCACCAGCTGGAGCCTATCATCTTCCTTGTGTCCAAACTGGTCGGCGTTCAGGGAACGGTACGTGCGGTTTCAGATGAGAACCTGCACCTGGGTGCGGAGCTGAACAATGGCGAGGTGGTGATCGGTCAGCACCGGCTCACGGGAAAGGAGCATCCCGCGCTCACTTCCCCGATAAAGAACTTCTTTTTAAACCGGAGCCTGAACGAGGTGAAGGCGGCGTCTGCTTTGTTTCCGGACCGCAACCGGACCCTGATGCATTCCGCCGACCTGATCTGTTATGCGCCTGGCAGTTTTTATACGAGCCTGATTGCAAACCTGTTGCCACAGGGGGTCGGTCACGCCATAGCCTCGCGCACCGTGCCGAAGGTTTATGTTCCAAGCCTAGGACCGGATCCGGAGACAGGCGATATGACCGTTTCAGATAAGGTGGATACGCTGCTTGGCTATTTGCAAAGGGATGCGGGAGGGGACTGTCCGACCGAAAAACTGCTTAATTTCGTCATCGTCGATCAAAGTGTCCCGGAGGATGAAACGACAGAAGTCGCAGCTCAAGGCATTACCGTCTTGAAATTGAACCTGATAAGTCGCACTTCAGCACCATATTACGATCCGGTTCCGCTTTGCGAAGCCCTGGTATCGCTGACCTGACCCAAGAGCAGGCAGCCTTAAGGAGAACGGTGCCATGAAACGCACACCGCTATTGAACCGTCACTTGAGCAAACTGGTTGCCTCGCTCGGGCATCTTGATGAGATCGTGATTGCGGATGCAGGTTTGCCCGTTCCGTCCGATGTTGCCGTCATCGATCTGGCCGTTTCTCCTGGAATTCCGGGGTTCTTCGATGTGCTTGATGCCCTTTCGCAGGAACTGATCATTGAGCAGGCGATTTTTGCAAACGAAGCAGGCCCGGACCTTTCAACCCGCATCGAAGTGAAACTGGCACATTGGGCGGCCGAGACGGGAAAACCGATTGAGCATGCCCGCGTTTCGCATGAAGCCTTCAAGGAGCAAACGGCCAAGGCACGTGCCGTGATCCGCACGGGTGAGTGCACACCTTATGCAAACATCATTCTGGTGTCGGGCGTACCGTTCTGACGACATGCCTGTTTGACTTCGCTTTGTTCTACGGTGATCTGATTTGGTTCAGGAGCCGGCTTAATGAGCCTGTGCCGGAGCCGCTCTGCCTTGCAGCAAAGCGCTGAGGCGAACTGACTGACAGATGCTTCAACGGGAATGTCAGCGCTCCGGCCGCCAGTTCAATGTTGCTGGCCGCTCAGATTCCGAAACCATTTTCTCCCATGTTTTGTTGCAACGACAGCATCTTCCCGCGGTGCGATATAAATAGTTCAAATCACCGAAACCGATTTTGTTGACTTACAAAATCGGTTTTGTAACACTTTTTTCAACAAAAACAGACGTTTTGCCTTTTCACCTTTTGAGTGGAAACGCGTTGAGGAATGTGTCGAGAGCAACAAAGCTCTCCGGGAGGATCAATGTCGCGAGCACGCGGTTCCGTCACAATTGACGATGTGGCCCGACATGTCGGTGTCGCCAAAGGCACCGTGTCGCGTGTTCTCAACAACTACACGGACATTTCCGACGACACACGCAAGCGCATTCTCAAGGCTGTGCAGGAACTGGGTTACCAGCCTTCGGCCACGGCACGGAATCTGAAGCGCGGCCGACAGGACACGCTGGGTATCGTCATTCCGGTTGGCCACGGCAGTGGCGCCGATCCGTTTCTGGCCGAGTTCATCGACGGGATCGCAAGGGCTCTGGACGAACTCGGCCTCGATCTTCTGGTGACGACGGCGCATTCGCGCGATCACATGATCGAGTCTTTAAAGCGTCTTATTGCACGGCGGAAAGTGGACGGGTTCATCGTAACACGGACCGAAGTCAATGATCAGCGTATCGCCTACCTGAAAGAACAGAATTTTCCATTTGTGGCTCACGGTCGGACAGGTGATCCGTCAACCTATGCCTGGTTCGATATCGACAATATCGCAACGTTTGCAGATGGCGTGCGGCATCTCTACAGCCTGGGGCATGAGCGGATCGGCTTCCTTGGCGGTCCCCTGGAACTGAACTTCGCCTTGCAGCGCCGGGACGGCTACCGGCAGGGACTGGAAGCGCTGGGCCTGAGTCATGATCCGGAGCTTGAGAACCTGCAGGCGCTTAGCGAAAAAGGCGGATTCGCCGGGGCAAAGGCGCTCCTGTCGCTTGAAACGCCGCCGACAGCTCTTTTATGCGCAACGGACGCGCTCGCCATCGGTGCTGTTCAGTTCTGCCGGAAATTCGGCCTTGCGGCTGGAGCCGATGTCACGGTGATCGGTTATGACGGACTGCCGGTTGGAGAATACCTTGATCCGCCGTTGACCACGTTTTCGCAAAGTGCCCAGGAAGCCGGCGGGCGTGTGGCGCGGATGCTGATCGATGTCCTGGACGGCAAAAATCCTGAAGATCTGCAGGCTCTTGCGAAAGCAAACCTGATCCGGCGGGCTTCCGATGGCCCTCCGGCAATGACACCGGATGCGCTGGCAAACGCGCTCCGGAACCGGCTGAAACAACAGCCATATCCTGGCAATAAGGGAGAGTAATATGTTTGGGAGGACTACATTCCTGGCCTCGACCGTCGCGGGCATGCTCGCATTCGGTCTGACGAGTGCACAGGCCGATACGTTGCGCTTCTGGACGACGGAAGAACAGCCCGAGCGCTTGGCCAAACAGGAAGAATTGGCGGCTGCGTTCAAGGACAAGACCGGCATCGAAGTGGAAGTCATTCCGGTGTCTGAATCAGATCTCGGCACACGTGCGACTGCTGCCTTCGCAGCCGGTGATTTACCGGACGTGATTTATCACACGCTTCAATATGCCCTGCCGTGGGCGGAAGCGGGAATTCTGGATACGGAAGCTGCAACTGAGGTCGTTGAAAATCTCGGCACCGATACGTTCGCACCCGGCGCTGTCGCCATGGCAGCAGTCGAAGGTGGTATTGCTTCTGTTCCGGTCGATGGCTGGACCCAGATGGTTGTCTACCGCAAGGACCTGTTCGATGAAAACGGTCTGGAGGCACCGGACAGCTACGAAAACATCCTTGCCGCAGTTGAAAAGCTTCACAACCCGCCGGACATGTTCGCCTTTGTCGCCGCGACCAAGATCGACGAGAATTTCATGAGCCAGGTTCTGGAGCATGTGCTTCTGGCAAACGGCATCACACCGGTCGATGGCAACGGGTTCAAGGCGCTGGACGAGAAGAAAACCATCGAGGCGCTGGAATTCTACAAGGCCATAGCGAAAGCGTCGCCTCCGGGAGACCTTTTCTGGAAACAGTCCCGCGAACTCTATTTTGCCGGCAAGGCAGCGATGATCATCTGGTCACCGTTCATTCTCGACGAACTGGCCGGTCTGCGCGACAGCGCACCGCCAACCATCACCGACGATCCGACTTCCAAGGAATTGGCGTCCAAGACCGGAGTTGTCACCACTCTCAAAGGCCCATCCAATCCTGATGGTGCGGCTTGGGGCGACGTGCGATACTTCGGCATCACCAATGACGCCGACACGGAAGCGGCAATGCAGTTTGTCGAATTCTCGATGGATGACGGCTACATGTCGACCCTTTCGATTGCACCCGAAGGCAAATTCCCGATCCGTCGGGGCAACAAGGACAACGCCACCGCATTTGTGGACGGTTGGGCGAAACTGCCGGTCGGCGTTGATCGTAAGGCCCCTTTGACAGAACTCTATGATCCGGAAACGATCAAGACCATTGTCTCCGGCCTGGATACTGCAAGTCGCTGGGGTGTCACGGAAGGGCAGCTGTCTCTCGCGTCCAAGATCATCAACAGCCAGATTATCAACCGGCTGGTCCGTGAGTACATCGACGATGAGCGCGACGCAGCCGCAACAGTGGCCAAACTCAACGAAGAGCTGGCCAAGGTCCAGTAACGATGTGCGTCCCGTCCTTCAGCGGGCGGGGCTACCCTTCAAATACAAACCCGGACCGGGCAACGGTTCTTTGAATTGCCCGGTCTCCACCTTTCTGACCTCCTGCAGGAATAGCGGGAGGACAGGAGTGGTTTGCCTCGATGCCACCGGATCTCAGATGCCGGAAAAGGCGCCAATGCAGAGCTGAAATTATGAGCGTACAAGACCAACAGTCCGCTTCCCTGGGCCCGCCGAAGGGCATTGGGCCGATGCAGCGCCGCGAAATGTGGCTGGCCTATCTGATGCTGGCTCCCACATTTGCCATCATCTTGATGATCGTTGCCGGTCCACTTCTGGCCAATTTCTGGATCAGTGTGAAGCCGGTGCAGCTTGCCGACCTTCGTCCACCAACCGTGCTGGTCAACGAACGGGTGCGCGGGCGTCCTGAAGCTGCCGGTGACAGTGCGACGCTTGAGTATCGTTTGCGCAACTCCTCCCAGGAAGAGGAAATCCGGGATGTTGTGGTGACGGACGAAATTCCTGCAGGTTTCGATGTGGCGGCGCTGCCCGAGATGTGCGCGCTCAATGGTCAGGCTCTGACCTGCACAATCGGTACCGTGGAGCCTGGCTGGAGAGAGAGGCTCAGGATTGAGGGGACCGTAACCGACACGTTTCTTTCCACAAATCGGCCGGAGCGGGCCAGCAAACCGGCTGTGACCGGCGATGCTAACAATGTGCTCACAAATTTTGACTTCACGCTGGAGAATTTCTCCAGGATCTTCAGCGCCGATGAATTCTGGTCAGTGCTTCGAGTGACGTTCTACTACACGATTTTCGGAACGGCGGGTGCACTGGTGCTTGGATTGTTCGCGGCCCAGCTGTTGAACACGGTGTTTGTCGGCCGGGGCTTCCTGCGCGGGCTTTTTCTGTTCCCTTATGTCTCCCCCGTGATCGCGGTCGCCTTTACCTGGGTGGTTCTGTTCGACCCGTTTTCAGGAACCGTCAATGCGCTTTTGACAAAAATGGGGGTGATTGCGGATCCGATCAATTTCTTCGGCCAGCGGGCAATTGAGTATTCGCTCTTCGGTATTCCAATGGAATTTCCGCTGGCGCTGACGACGGTAATTGCGTTTGAGGCCTGGCGGTATTTTCCTCTGTCATTCCTGTTCATTCTGGCGCGCATGCAGTCGATCAACACCGATATGTATGAGGCCGCCGAAATGGACGGAGCAACGCCACTGCAGCAGTTCTGGTACCTGTCGCTGCCGCAATTGATGGGCATTCTGTCGGTCCTCTTCCTGCTGCGCTTCATTTGGACCTTCAACAAGTTCGACGACATCTTCCTGCTGACCGGCGGGAACGCGGGCACGCGCACGTTGACCGTGGATGTATACGAACAGGGCTTTGCGCTCTCCAACCTTGGCGCCGGGGCGGCGGTTGCCGTGGTCGTCTTCGTCGTGCTGGTTACCTTCGCGACCCTGTTCATCCGCTTCTCACCGAAGGAGGAAGGGCTATGAGACCGGGAAGTGTTCTGCTTGCTGCCGTCACCGGCCTGATCTGGGGCTTTACCGCCATTGTCGTCATCGGTGTCACCTTGACGCTGATCACCGGTGAAGTCGCCTTGCCGCAAGCCACGGCAGCCGGGATTGCGGGCCTCTTGAGCGCGCTTGTGTATGTCTGGCGGAATTCCTCGGAAACTGCCGGCGGTCTGCCGGCCTGGGGCCTGTCGGCGATCACGGTCTTTCTTGTGTTGATGGTGGCGTCTTTCGCGGCGCCCTTCACCTTGCCGCTTAGCGTGGTTCCCGTGTGGCAGGCCCTTGCGCTGGCGCTGCTGGTGTTCGGGGTTACGGCAGCGAACCACATCTGTCTGTCCGGCGCTCGTCTTGGAGCGATGAGTCGATACGAGCGGGAAGTCATCTATATCCGGATTGCCAAAGGGGTCGGCTTCGTCATCTTCACAATCATTGTGGCGCTGCCATTTTACGTGATGGTCATGACATCTCTGAAAAGCCAGCAGACGCTGCTTGCCAATCCTCTGGATCTGTCGATCGACTTTTCGCAAGGCATTTATGGACTGTTCCGCTCCTACGTGGAGCTCTTCACCCAATTTAACTTTGGCCGCTATCTGATGGTGTCCGCCTATGTGTCGGTGTCGACAGTGGTTCTGACCCTGCTGTTTTCAGTACCGGGCGCGTATGCGGTTTCACGTCTGCGGTTCCCCGGTCAGGCATTTCTGGCGCGGTCGGTTCTGCTGATCTACATGGTGCCGGCCATCGTTCTGGTTATTCCGCTTTATGCCGTGTTCTCACAGCTTGGTCTGCGCAACACGCTGACCGGTCTGCTCATCGTTTATCCGGCAACCACAATTCCGGTCGCTCTTTACATGCTGCAGGGCTACTTTCGGGGACTGCCGTCCGAACTGGAAGAAGCCGGTCTGATGGATGGGCTGAGCCGGGTCGGCGTGATCCTGAAGATCACGTTGCCATTGTCCCTGCCGGCTCTGGCGTCTGTGTCTCTCTATGTTTTCATGATTGCCTGGAACGAGTTCCTGTTCGCATTCATGTTCCTCGACAATCCGGACATCTTCACGCTGTCGCGCGGGGTCGTGTCCCTGAATTCCTCCGAGGTGCCTCGTCAGCACCTGATGGCGGGCGCGGTGATTGCGACCGTGCCCGTCCTTTTCATTTTTCTATGGTTCGAGCGCTTCCTGGTCCAGGGCCTGACGGCCGGCAGTGTCAAGGGCTGAATGTTCAACAAGGGCTCAAAAGAAGCCCAAGGAGTATCCTGTGTCGCACGCAGAGTTAGATCAAACAGCCAAGTCCATTCTGACCGAGAACGATCAGGGTGGTTATACGATCCCGACGAAAGGGCTGTATCCCTACCAGTGGAACTGGGACTCGGTCTTTGTCGCACTTGGATTTGCCGAGTTCGACCGGGACCGTGCCTGGCGGGAAATCGAGATGCTGTTCGAAGGACAGTGGCGGGACGGAATGGTGCCGCACATCCTGTTCCGAAAGGATTTCCCGGTCCTTCGGTCTGGGGAACCGACGGCGGACCGATCCCAAGTTCCGGCCATTCACAGCCTCCTGTGGCAGCTACTGTTATCCGGGATCTTGTCGATGCCGAAAAAGACGCTGTTTCAGGAGCCAGGGCGCTTGAGCGGGCGGCCGCACTGTTGCCCGGTCTGATGCAGTGGCATCGCTGGTTTCTTTCCTATCGCGATCCGAAAGGTCTCGGTGTTCTGGCCGTGATCCATCCGTGGGAATCCGGACGGGACAACCTGCCGGACTGGGATGACGCGTTGCGCAAGGTCGAGGTGAAGGACATCGCGCCCTACGAGCGCAAGGATACGTCACATGTCGATCCGGCAATGCGTCCGCACAAGGAAGATTACGACCGTTACCTCAGCATCATGGCGGCTTGCCGACATGTCGACTGGGATCCGGCAGAGGTTGCCAGAACCTGTCCGTTCTTTGTTGCGGATCCAGGGGTGACCTTCATCTTTTTGCGCGCCAACCGGGATCTACTTGCACTGGCCGAGCGCCTTGGGAACGACGCCGAGGCGGAAGAAATCCGGGGCTGGATTTCCAGGATGGAGGCCGGCGCCAGCGTGCTTTGGCATGAAGACCTGAAAGCGCATGTCGCGCTGGATCAACGTTCGGGCAAGAAAACGGACGGGATTTCCAGCGCCAGTTTTCTGGCTCCTTATGCCGGGCTTTGCGACAGCGGGACACTCGGGTCGCTTCAGGAGCATTTCGATCGGATGGCCGCAAAGGTCCGCTACATGATGCCGTCCTATGACCCGGATCACGAACGTTACGAGCCACTGCGCTATTGGCGCGGACCCGTCTGGGCGATGATCAACTACATGATTGCCCGCGGCTTTGCCGAGGCCGGTGACAGCACGCGTGCAGAGAAACTTCGAGCGGATACGGCAAGCCTCATCGAGACGAGCGGGTTTGCGGAGTATTTCAGCCCGGAAGACGGGACAGGGGCAGGTGGCGGCACCTTTTCCTGGACGGCAGCCATTTGGCTGACCTGGGCGTCGCGCTCGCATTCGGAACAAGCAGCTTAAGATCGGGGAAAGAACATGGGAGCGATCCAGCTCAACAAGGTCGAAAAATGGTTCGGCAATCTCCAGGTGATCAAGGGCATCGACCTGGACATCAAAGACGGAGAATTCGTGATCTTTGTCGGTCCGTCCGGTTGCGGGAAGTCGACATTGCTTCGTCTGATTTCCGGCCTGGAAGAGTCCAGCCGGGGCTCGATCGAGATCGACGATAAGGACGTGACCGCATTGCCGCCTTCAGGACGCGGACTATCCATGGTGTTCCAGTCCTACGCGCTCTATCCGCATATGTCGGTGCGTGAAAATGTCGGCTTCGGCCTCAAGACTGCGGGCGTTCCGAAGGATGAGATCGACCGAAAAGTGAATGCGGCAGCGGATGTACTCAAGCTGGACGATTATCTCGACCGGCGCCCGAAAGCACTGTCGGGAGGTCAACGTCAGCGTGTTGCCATCGGTCGAGCGATTGTGCGCGAACCAAGCGCGTTTCTGTTCGATGAACCGTTGTCGAACCTTGATGCGGCCTTGCGCGTTGAGATGCGGTTCGAAGTTGCACGGCTGCACAAGAGCCTCGGCACGACCATGATCTATGTGACCCACGATCAGGTCGAGGCCATGACCCTCGCCGACAAGATCGTTGTGTTGCAGGCCGGGCGGATTGAACAGGTGGGATCGCCGCGCGAACTCTATGAACGCCCGGACAATCTGTTCGTCGCGCAGTTTATCGGTTCACCCAAGATGAATGTGCTGCCCTGTTCCGTTGAAGGAGACCGGTTCTCGCTGCAGGGGCATGGTGGCGGTCATTATCCACATGCCGGTGTCTCGCAGGACCCGGTCAGGCTGGGAATCCGTCCGGAACATATGAGCGTCGTCGGTGCTGACGAAGGACACTGCTCGGGAACCGTTGAAGTCGCAGAATATCTCGGCGCGGATACGTTCCTGTACGTGGCCCTCGATGGTCTGGACACTATCCTGGTGCGGATCAGCGGCAGCGATACGGTTGAAGAAGGCGCGCATATCGGGCTCAGGTTCGATGAAAGCCGCATGCATTTCTTCGATGATCAGGACCAAGCCGTTCGCTGAGAGCCGGTGCGTTCAGCGTGGAATGACATCGACCTTATGGTCGGTGGTTTGCGACCCGGCCGTGCGCAGGACCCCTTTGACCGGAGCCGCATCGCCGTAGTCCCGGCCCCGTGCGACGACGATGTGATCCTGGCCGACACGCAACGCATTGGTCGGATCGTACTCGATCCAGCCGATCTCAATGCCGCACCATGCCCTGACCCAGGCGTGCATGGCGTCCGCGCCTTCCAGTCTTGGCTGGCCCTTTGGTGGTATTGTGCGCAGGAAACCGCTGACATAACCGGCCGGAATGCCGATGCTGCGAAGGCAGGCAATCATAATGTGGGAAAAGTCCTGGCAGACACCGTGACGGCGCTCGAAGGCTTCGAGAGCTGGCGTGTCGACAGTTGTCGCATCTACATCAAAGGCCATGTCCTTATGCAGGGCCTTGCCAATGGCTTCGACCGCCGAAACGACGCTCATTCCGGCATCGACATGTTCTTCCGCATACACAGCAAAAGCAGGTGCCAATGGCAATCGAGGTGAAGGTGCCAGAAAGTGAACCGGCTCATCCGGATGAAGGGCCTGAATGTTGGCAAGTTCCCTGGGAAGCGCATGGAGCGGCGGTGAAATGTCGAATTCATCCGGTGTGGTAATCCGGTCAACTCTCGCCTTCAGTTTGAAACACAGTTCACTGTGGGACTTGCGAAACACCACATCCGTGACAGCGTTACCGAAAAAATCGTTCCGGTCCCTGCGCTCCGACGGGCCTGGGGTTAGCCGGATATTTCCCGAAACGAGCCTCTGTTCGCCAGGAAGAGTGGCCGGCAAAAGGCGCAAGGCGTGACGCCCCGAATTGGCCGGGCTGGCATAGTCATACGTGATTTCAAGGTTCAGATCGTAGAGCACAGGAACCTCGATGCAATGGGGTTGGGAACCGCGGCGCACAGGTCAACGGATATAGGCATCTGTCAGTTCCACCGAGAGGAATGAGATACGGTCCCTGAGGTCGGCCAGAGCCTCCGGGGTCAGCGTTTCCGGGGTTGCGATGGCAAGGTTCGTATGTGCTTGCAACAGCGAGCGGGCCAGATCGGAAAGATAACCGTTTTCGTCTGCGTCCGGCAAAATGCCGACATGCTCTTTCATGTCCGTCAGCTGATACATGACCGAACGCGGGTTCTTGGGATCCATGGCCAGCAGGTCCAGGACCGTTCCCTGACTGAGCGAAACGGCATATCTGCGACTCATCGACATGGCGCTGTCTCCGACTTCCAGAAGCAGTTCCAGTGATCCTTCGGGGGCATCGGGCGCAGTGAAGACAGACAGGAGATCCGCCATCCGGTGTGCCCGCTCCAGGGCACGGCCAATGCTCAAGAAACGCCATCCCGTGAACCGGTACATGTTCTCGTGGACCAGGCCCGAGAAACCGGTGATCTTTCTCAGGAGCAGGCCCATGGCCCTCGGAACGTCGGCATCCACGCGCAGCGCGCGCCGGGCGCCATTTGCCGTCTGAGCCAGGTCGTTCAGGGCCAGCCAGCCGTCAACGGAAAACCTGTCCCGGACCTTGCTTGCGCTGATGACCGCGGATTGCAGCATCATGCAAAGACTTTCAGGAACGGGGCTGTCCGGTGCGACGCCGATTTCTTCCAGGTATTCAGCTATTTGCGCAACGAAAGGCGCGTCGGGGTCGGCAGTTTCCAAAAGGCGCGCATGATAGGCCCGCAGCAGGCGAACGGCACCTTCCGCCCGTTCGATATATCGGCCGAGCCAGAACAGATTATCCGCAGCCCGAGAGGGCAAAGCGCCTGACTGGGTCTTGAAGAAAGGCGATTCCGCCTGATGCAGCAATGTTTCCTTTTTCGGCTTCTTGCCGCCGACGATCCAGACATCGGCTGCGGAGCCCCCAGCCTGCATTGCGATTGCGCTTGCATCTTCCGTGCGGCCAATACGGGCAAAGCCACCGGACATGACTTCCCAGCCGCTGGACGTGCGGGCAAGGAAAACACGCAAGCTCATTGGCCGGGGAACGAGCAAGCCGTTGTCATAGGCCGGCGTCGTGGAAAGTGTGACCGCTTCCTGGGCAACAAGATTGTGGCTCTTGCTGTCGATCCAGGTTTCCAGGATCCCCTTGTGGAACTTTTCGAAATCCCGTCCGATGAAATCCGTCTGCGCCGACGTAAACGGCAAGGCAGTCGACAGGGCCGGGCTGAACATCATCGATTCCGCGTGTTCCTTGACATAGGCCCGGGTGCTGTCCTCACCGCACCACCAGGTGGCAACGTTCGGCAGTTTCAGGTGTTCACCCAGGAGCCGTTCGCTGATGCGTGGCAGGAAGGCAAGCAGGGCGCGGGTTTCCAGAATGCCGGTGCCCAGGGCATTGACCATTGACACCGATCCCTGCCGGACCGCCTGAACAAGACCGGGCGTTCCGATGTGGGATGTCTCGTTCAGTTCCACCGGATCCACCCAGGCGGTGTCCAGGCGCCGCCAAAGAACACTGACGGGTTGCAGGCCGGACACCGTGCGCACCATCAGCTGCCCGTTCTTGACGGTCAGGTCTTCCCCCTCCAGCAGCATGAAGCCGAGATAACGGGCGATATAGGCATGTTCGAAATAGGTGTCATTGAGTGGACCGGGTGTCAGGATCGAAACACGGCTGTCCGTTTCATCGCGCAGGTCGACAAGATGATCGCGGAAGGCGCGGAAAAAACCTGCCAGCCGGTGAACATTGGCCTTTGCAAAAAACTCGTTGAAGACCCGGCCTGTGGCAACACGGTTTTCCAGCGCGAACCCGGCTCCGGAGGGGGCTTGTGCCCGGTCTGAGAGAACCCACCAGGTGCCGTCTGGCCCCCGGCCGATTTCGAATGAAAGGAAATGCAGGAAATGGCCGGATTTCGGTGAAATTCCGACAAGCGGTCGCTGCCATTCAGGGCTCCGGGCAATCAGGCTGGCAGGCAGATATCCTTCCGAGACGAGGTGATTTTGGCCGTAAAGATCGGCAACAACGTGTTCCAGCAGTTCTGCCCGCTGCACCAGACCGTCAGCGATAACTTGCCAGTCGTCTTCACTGATGATTACGGGAATGTGGCTGAGCGGCCATTCCCGCTCATGGGCTCCGTCCTGCCCGTATTGCCGGAAATAGACACCGGCATCGTTGAGATACTGGTTGCCCCTTGCGAACCGGTCGCTGATTTCTTCCGTCGTCAACGCGGACAGGTGATCGAGAAAGGGACGCCACACCGACCGGACCTGCCCGACCGCGTCGAGCAATTCGTCCGAAACGCCGGGATAGGGGCGATAGGATTTCAGCAATCCATATCCCTTGTCACTCGCCGTCTCTTCCAAAGTCATTCAGTCGTTCCCAATCGGAGTTGCCTCATTGGTTGAGGGCGATCAGATATTCTGGGGCCGCCGAAGGTCCAGGGTCAACGGAAACTCCGGATGCGGCCGTTCTATGTCCGGAACATAAAGTCCCGGTGTGTGTCCATGCGGCTCGAAGCGGGCAAGCCGCCGCGCTTCGGCTTCGTTGCCATTGACCGGAAACGTTTCATAGCTTCGTCCGCCCGGATGCGCCACGTGATAGACGCAGCCCCCGAGTGCCCGTCCGCTCCAACGGTCAAAAATATCGAAGGTCAGCGGCGCGTCAACCGGGTGAACCGGATGCAGAGCCATAGCCGGTTGCCAGGCCTTGTATCTCACACCGGCGACAGACACACCGTTTGTTTCGGTTTTCTGCAAGGGCATCATGCGGCGATTGCAGGTGACGGTGTAGCGGTCCGGATCGCTTGCGGTCAGTTTCACCTGCAAGCGCTCGGTGGAACTGTCGGTATACCGAACCGTGCCACCGATGGCTCCGGTTTCTCCAAGTACGTGCCACGGCTCGAGAGCCTGTCTCAGTTCCAGATGGACACCCTCGACCTCGATTTCCCCGCAAAAGGGGAAACGGAACTCGCACTGTGCTTCGAACCATTCCGGACGCATTGCAAAGCCGTGATGTTCGAGGTCGCGCAGGACATCAAGGAAATCTGTCCAAACGTAGTGTGGCAGCATGAACCGATCGTGGAGGGCTGTGCCCCAACGGGTGAGGCTGCCCGAAAGCGGATGTTGCCAGAGCCTAGCGATCAGGGCCCGCAGAAGAAGCTGTTGTGCCAGGCTCATTCGCGGGTCGGGTGGCATTTCGAAGCCTCGAAATTCGACAAGACCCAGCCGGCCTGTGGGGCCATCGGGCGAATAAAGCTTGTCGATACAAATTTCCGCGCGGTGCGTGTTGCCCGTTACGTCTACCAGAAGGTTGCGCAAGAGCCGGTCGAGCAGCCATGGGAAAGGGGCAGGTCCCTCATTCGGACGATGGATCTGGGACAGCGCGACTTCCAGCTCGTAGAGGCCGTCATGTCTGGCCTCGTCCACGCGCGGAGCCTGAGACGTCGGACCGATGAAAAGCCCGGAGAACAAATAGGAAAGGCTTGGGTGACGCTGCCAATGCAGGATCAGACTGCGCAAGAGGTCGGGTCGACGCAGGAACGGGCTGTCGAGTGGTGTCGCTCCTCCGACCACCACATGATTGCCGCCGCCTGTGCCTGTATGTTTGCCGTCGATCATGAACTTATCGGCACCAAGACGCGTCTGACGCGCTTCTTCATAGACGCCTTCGGTGATCTCGACGCAATCCTGCCAGTTTGCCGCCGGGTGGATGTTCACCTCGATGACGCCGGGGTCAGGAGCAACCCGGATGACATTCATCCGGGGGTCCGGTGGAGGTGGATATCCCTCGATATGAACAGGAATGCCCATGTCGGTGGCGGCGGCTTCCGCGACCGATATCAGCTCCAGGTAGTCTTCAATCTTCTCTACCGGGGGCATGAAGACACAAAGGCGCCCGTCGCGTGGTTCGACCGAAATTGCTGTGCGGACCGCATTTGTGTCGGTATCACCTTCCGGCAGTTCCTGTTCCAACCGTTCCTGAACGGGGTCGCTGGCGGTGAAGCTCGCAATTTCCTGCTTGCGGCCGGAACGCTGACCGACCGGAAACTCGGGCAGGTCCTGTCTCGGTACCGTCGGATCGGCGATGTTCGTGTAGGGATACCGGGCCGGGGGGACATGCGGTAGGGATTCCAGCGGAATGCGGTACCCGACCGGGCTGTCACCGGGGACCAGGAACAGGGCCTCGCGGCGTATTTTCCAGTTTTCAGAGCGCCAGCCTTTTCCGGTCGCTTTTGATTGCCAGCGCTGGACGGGCAAAACAAAACCTGCCGGTTTGCTGAGGCCCCGGTCGAACACGCGCGCAATGCGATGACGTGCTTCCGCATCCTCCAGCTCGGAGTTTGCCGGGGTGACGTTTTCAGGAAGGTTGGCTTCCTTCACCAGCCAGACAGCGGGATCTTCGTAAGCGGGCACAACGAAGTCTGCATCGAGATCAAGCCGGTCAGCGATCTGTTCCAGGAGGGCCTGGGCACTTTGGGGATTGGCCCCGGTGTCGGCGTCTTCACTGGCGATCAGGTCCGGATCGTGCCAGATCGGTTTTTCGTCCCGTCGCCAATAGAGTGAAAATGTCCACCTGGGCAGTGTCTCGCCCGGGTACCATTTGCCCTGGCCGTAATGCAGAAAGCCACCGGGCGCGAAACGATCTCGCAAGCGCCGGATGAGCACATCCGCCTTATCCCGTTTTGTCGGCCCGACGGCGTCGGTATTCCATTCGTCGGCTTCAAAATCGTCTATCGAAACAAAGGTGGGTTCGCCACCCATCGTTAAACGTACGTCTTCCTGCGCCAGAATACGATCAACCTCCACTCCAAGCCGGTTCAGGGCTGCCCAGGAATCTTCGGAAAAAGGCTTGGTGATGCGTGGATGCTCGGCGACCCGCGCAACTTTCATGTCGAAAGCAAAATCGACTTTGGCCTGGCTGGCCATGCCGACGATCGGGGCGGCGTTGGAATAGTGTGGCGTGGCTGCCAGAGGAATATGGCTTTCACCGGTCAGCAGCCCGGAGGTCGGGTCAAGCCCGATCCAGCCGGCACCAGGAAGGTAGACTTCCGCCCAGGCGTGGAGATCTGTAAAGTCATGATCTGTACCCGAAGGACCGTCCAATGCTTCAAGATCGGGTTTCAATTGGATCAGGTAACCGGAGACGAAACGGGCAGCAAACCCGAGATGGCGCAGAGCCTGAACCAGAAGCCAGCTGGAATCCCGACACGAGCCAGTGCCTTTCTCGAAGGTTTCTTCCGGCGCCTGAACCCCAGGTTCCATCCGAATGACATAACCGATTTCATTTGAGACCCTGGCATTCAGGCCGACGATGAAATCGATCGTTCGACGTTTTTCTTTCGGAACGGTTTCCAGAAAAGCCGTCAGATGTGGCCCCAGCGGTTCCGTGCGCCGGTAGATCTGAAGGTCTTCGCGCAATTCCTCCGGGTATTCGAAAGGCCATTCCTCGGCGCTTTCCTCGACAAAGAAATCAAAGGGATTGTAAACTGCCATGTCGGCAACAAGGTCCACTTCGATCTTGAATTCGCGGACCGGTTCAGGAAAAACAAATCGCGCCAGCCAGTTTCCGTATGGATCCTGCTGATGATTGACGAAATGTCCGCCGGGAGAAACTTTCAAAGAGTGCGACAGAACGCGAGTCCGGCTGTGCGGTGCGGGCCGAAGCCGTATGATCTGAGGACTTAAGGTAACAGGCCTATCGTATTGATAGTGGGTCAGGTGATAAATGCTTGCTTGAATGGACATTCAAAGACCCTGGTCAATGCTAGAACTAGAAGTCGCATATAGGGTTTCACAAAATTTCCATCAGCACCACGTCAATCTGCAGGCAGCTCGTTCAGCACTGAGCTGCGGAATCAGCTGCCTATTCCTTTGCCGGCCGTCGCCGCGAGATCGGGGTTCAACCAATAGGAGGGGTTGTTAAAGGGAGTGTGACGGCTCAGATTCGGATTTGAGATCACAAAAATCTTGCGATTGGCCAAATTCGCCCGCGCGATGTCGGCTTGGTGAAACAGCCTGAAATGCTGATCGAAAGATCCGTCAGCGATCATGCGCTTCAACCCCGTTTCGATCTGACGCGCAAGCTCGGGACGTGTCGGGCTTACGAAAAAATAGGTCGGCAGCAGAACAAAAACACACAAGCTCTCTTCGACCGCCAGATGTTCGTTCTGGTGTGCAAAGCTCTCCAATTCCTTGAATGCTTCGTTTACACCTCGTCCGAAGGTAATGAAGCGCCTCAGTTTGAGCATTTTGAAAAGGTCGTCGTAGTCCGCACTGGTAACTACCTGAAAGCCTGCACGCTCCATCACGTGACGCGTAGACCATTGTGCCCCGGAACCGGTTGGATAGGTTTGGAGCTCTTCAAGCGTATCGACAGTTGCAAGGGCTTCCTGATCCTGCTTGTTGATGAGGAACAGTCTGTATCCCTGGATACCTTTGCGAAGCGGGATATGGATCGGTAAAAGCTTGTCCTCCCAGCCTGGTTTTGGAGCTTCGGCAATGACGTGGATGTTGTCGCCCTTGATGAGCTCCTGCAGCAGGCGATCCCTGGAAAAGTGAATTCGGGCCTGCGCCACCGGCGCGGTAGATCCTGCCTTTTGGAGCACTTTTTCAAGCAGGGATTGTGCATAGTCATAGCGACTGTCCTCGCTGCTCTGTGGTCTCAGCGTGATAACGCTTTCAGGAGAAGGTTCAGCCAGCGGAGACACGATTGACACGAGAAAAGTCAAAACAAACAGCACACTGGTCTGGATCAATCGGGGCATTTGCGTTCCGTTGCTGCTTTGCCAAAGCGAATTTGGCGCGAAGTGTGCTGTGGTTTTCTTACTCTACGGTAAATTTATTATATTTATGAAAGGGCTAGCAAAAGTATCGATGGTAAAATATGGTGAAAGCAACCTGCCGTTCGGGTAGCCTTCAGCCGACTTGAGCGCCTTTTCCGGAACTGTTCATTTGTCCGATTTTGTGTGTGTAAATGATAGCTCAATCTGCATAACGCACAGGTTGCGACTATCATTTGTGGGTCGAAACACGATTGCCGGTTCGAGGATAACCGCGACTTTGTCGGAGGCGCGATGCAAGGGAAGACGATGATTGCCCGGTTGTTATGTTTTTGTTTTGCCTGTTTTTTTTCCTTCGTAGTCCAGGCCGCAGACTTCAGTGTAACGTTTATCAATCCAGGCGGGAAAACCGGTTTCTGGGGTGAAGTTTCGCGCGCCATGAAAGCGGCGGCAATCGATCTGGATGCGGATCTGGAAATTCTTTATGCGGACCGACAGCCCTATGCCATGGAAGAGTTGCTGCAGCAGCGCCTGGAGCAGGGGAACCTTCCGGATTACTTCGTTCTGGTGAATGAAAATCAGGCAGGCGCCAGATTGATGCAGCTTATGGCGGGGCAGCCGAGTAAGGTCTTTTTCCTGCTCAACAGGCTTACGCTGCAGCAAAGAACCATTCTGGAAAGCCGAAGCATTGATCTGCACAACATCGTGGGCTCGGTCGTCCCCGACAATGAAATTGCCGGATATGAAATGGCGCTGTCATTGTTTGAAAAGGTGCAGGAGCGCGAACCGGAAAACAAGGCGATCCGGTTGCTGGCTCTGACAGGTGACACAACCACCCCTGCTGGTCTGCAACGCGAGCTGGGTATGTTGAGGGCGGTGGCGGACCACAGGAATGTGCGACTGGTCCATGCCATTCCGGTCAACTGGGATGAGGAGACGGCCTATCAGCGTACCAGAGATGTTCTTGCACGTACGCAGGTCGACGTGGTCTGGGCCGCCAATGACGCGATCGCCTTTGGAGCCCAGAGCGCGGCTCGGGGAGCTGATCTGGTGCCGGGCAAGGATATATTGTTCGCCGGGCTCAACTGGTCACAGCGTGGAATGCAGGCTGTTCGTGAACAGACGATGACAATGACCCACGGCGGTCACTTTTTCGCCGGTGCCTGGGCTCTCGTAATGTTGCGGGATCATTTTTTTCGCGGCTATGACGGTGAAGTGGTTGTAAATGTCCTGTTCAAGATGTCACCGATCAGGAGCGATAATGTCGGCCTGTATTTGTCCAGACTTGGGGACGGAAATTGGGACAAGATCGACTTTGCGCAATTCGGCAAGTCCATAAACGGCAACAGCCACTATGATTTTTCCGCAAAGGCAATTCTCGCCGCAGCCGGGAGTTAAGCCGGTTCTCGTCCGAACGTCCGACGAAGACGGTCTATTTTATGGTTTCGACAGCTCTGTGGATGGCCGAGAGTGTTTCGATGAAAGGTCGACAGGTCGTTTAACCTGCTGAAATCTCTTCTTTTCAAGCATTATCGTCCGCAGGTATAGAAGTCTGAAAGAAGGGCTATGAGCCCTGTGGGAGAGACAGATGACCGACGAAAAAGAACCTGGCGGCGCCTATAATCCGGCGACCGAAGGTGCCGAAATGGCGTTTGCAGACAAAATGTCTTATGGCGACTATCTCGGACTTTCCCGGATCCTCACGGCCCAGGAACCGCTTTCCGAAGCTCCCGACGAATTGTTGTTCATCATACAGCATCAGACATCGGAACTCTGGATGAAGCTCATGCTGCATGAACTTGACGCTGCACGAACTGCGATAATCGAGGATCATATGCCGCAGGCCATGAAGCTGCTTGCGCGGGTCAGCCGCATTATGGAACAGCTCAATTCGGCCTGGGACGTTCTGCGGACAATGACCCCCAGTGACTATACCCAATTCCGCGACGACCTCGGATTGTCTTCCGGCTTCCAGTCACTGCAATACCGCTTGATCGAGTATGCGCTGGGGAACCGGAATGTTGCGATGATCAAGCCTCATCAACATGAACCGGAGAGCGTTGCCCTGCTCAATGGAGAGCTTGAACGACTGAGCCTTTATCAGGTTGTTCTGGATTTCGCGCGCAGGCAGGGACTGGATGTGCCTGAAACAGTCACGGCCAGTCCGTCCGCTGAGCCGCATAAGGAATTGCCTGAAATCATGGAGCTTTGGCAAACCGTTTATCGTGATCCATCCCGATACTGGGCGCTTTACGAAGTAGGTGAAAAACTGGTCGATCTGGAGGACTATTTCCGTCGCTGGCGTTTCAATCACGTGACGACGGTTGAACGGGTGATCGGCTTCAAGCGCGGAACAGGCGGCACGGGAGGGGTGTCCTATCTGAAGCGCATGCTGGAGGTCGAACTGTTTCCTGAACTCTGGCATGTGAGAACTGCGCTTTAGGCCAGGTTTTCGCGGATTTGCAACGGCATTTGCACGGAAATTCATTTTATCCCGAAGGAACGCAGCAGGGCTTCGATCTGTCGGGTCAGAGTGCTCATCGCCATTGGTAACGCCGGCGCAGTCCAATTGAACGTGGGCTTGGCTTGTTTCCGAGCGGATGACTTGGGGCTTATCGATCCTGGATCTTCAAGGCATTCATTTGACCGATCCGATCAATTGCCGCCCGATCAATTGCCGGGTTGTCATTGACGGTTAGGCCGATAGAGTAGTCCGTCAATGGCTCCATCAGAGAGCCGATACAGGTCTTGTAACGAGGGGAAAATCTTATGTTGAAACGACTTGCTGCAGCAGCAAGCCTGCTTGCCATCCTGTCCGGTGGCGCAATTGCCGAACCGGTAAAAGTCGGCATGATCACCACGCTTTCCGGTGGTGGAGCAGGGCTTGGTATTGATGTTCGGGACGGATTTCTGCTGGCGGTGAAACAGGCCGGGAACAATGATATTGAAGTCATTGTTGAAGATGACCAGCGCAAGCCGGATATCGCCGTGCAGCTGGCCGACAAACTGGTTCAGTCGGAAAATGTGGATGTTCTGACCGGGATTATCTGGTCGAACCTGGCCATGGCTGTGGTGCCGTCTGTTACAGCTCAGGGCAAATTCTATCTGTCACCCAATGCCGGCCCGTCCGCGCTGGCCGGCAAAGGCTGCCATCCGAATTATTTCAACGTCGCCTGGCAAAATGACAATCTTCATGAAGCTGCCGGTGCCTATGCAAAGGAAGCCGGCTATAAGAAAAGTTTCATCCTGGCGCCGAATTACCCGGCAGGCAAGGATGCGCTGACCGGGTACAAGCGCTTCTATGATGGTGAATTGGCCGGCGAGATCTACACCAAACTTGGCCAGACCGACTACGCAGCAGAACTTGCACAGATTCGCGCCTCCGATGCAGATAGCGTGTTCTTTTTTCTGCCCGGAGGGATGGGGATTTCCTTTCTGAAGCAGTATGCGGACAGCGGCGTCGATCTTCCCGTTGTCGGTCCAGCCTTCTCATTCGACCAGGGCATCTTGCAGGCTGTCGGCGATGCGGCGCTTGGCGTGAAAAACACCAGCCAGTGGAACAAGGACATCGACAACGATACCAACAAGGCCTTCGTCGAGAGTTTCCAGG
>NZ_JAILWL010000319.1 GCF_025698965.1 Roseibium sp. | reverse complement strand
GGGCGCACAGTAATGGACTGGTTTCGCGAAACCGGCGAAACCGGCCAGTTGAACCGCGAACAGATCGAGTTTGCCGTCGACCGGAGCCTAAGAAATCTTCAAACGGATTACATCGATCTTTATCAGGTCCACTGGCCGGATCGGAATGTCTCGGGGTTTGGCTCCAACCCGACCCGCTGGGCGGACGCAGAGCCTGTGGACGGCGAAAACAGCATCTACTCGACCCTGGAAGTTCTCGCCGGTCTGGTGAAGTCCGGCAAGATACGCCATGTCGGCATCTCCAACGAGAGCGCCTGGGGCACGATGCGGTACATTGCTGCTGCCGAGTTGATGGACTTCCCACGGGTGGTTTCCATCCAGAATGCGTATTCCCTGGTGAACCGGACTTTCGAGACCAATCTGGCCGAAGTTTCCCGCCGGGAGAATGTCGGATTGCTCGGCTATTCGGCACTTGCTCAGGGTTACCTGACCGGCAAATACCGAAATGGAGCCCTGCCGGAAGGTGCAAGAAAGACACTCTTCAACAAAATGCAGCGTTATGAGCACCCGCGTACGCAACAGGCGGTCGACGCCTATCTGGATGTGGCGAGGGAGGCCGGACTGGATCCGGCGCAGATGGCAATTGCCTTTGCCAAGTCCCGGAGTTTCATGACGTCGGTTATAATTGGAGCGACGAAAATGGAGCAGCTCGAGACGGATATTGCCGCTGCTGACCTGACACTTGCGCCCGAGGTGATCGACAAAATCAATGCGGTCCACCAGGAATTCGGCAACCCGGCACCCTAGCCGGATGCCGACTAAACATTTTTAGAGAATCAGAATTGGCGACATACCGGATCAGCAAGAGATGATCCGGTTGCCTTTCTTTGTCCACACTGATTTCAGATGCTTTCTCAAAAGCTTAGATTTTTGTCTTGCGAATTTCATGAAGTTGATTCCTCATAGGATTCATCAGCGACAGCGGAGGGAACACCCATGCCGCGCCTATTTACAGGCCTTGAGATTCCGTCAGAGACGGCACTCATGCTTTCAATGCTCCGGGGAGGCCTTCGGGGCGCCCGCTGGATCGATCCGGAAAACTACCACCTTACCTTGCGCTTCATCGGCGACATCGATGATCGAACGGCAGATGAGGTCGTAGCTGCTCTGGATCGCATTCACAGGGACCCGGTGGAAATCCGGTTGACCGGTCTCGGGTCCTTCGGCAACGGCAAGCCGCACGCGGTTTGGGCCAGGGTCGAGCCGACCGCG
Source organism: Roseibium sp. (assembly GCF_025698965.1). Classification (GTDB taxonomy): domain Bacteria; phylum Pseudomonadota; class Alphaproteobacteria; order Rhizobiales; family Stappiaceae; genus Roseibium. Next base: position 6,521 of record NZ_JAILWL010000319.1, on the reverse strand, counting down.
CAACTTGCGGACCTGCAGGCAGAGCAGGAACGGATCCTGCAGCGGCTGCATTTACCGGCCGAGCGGCGTAAATACATTCCGCACGTGACGGTCGCCCGGTGCAGAACGTCAACCAACGAGGATGTTGCCAAGTGGCTTAGCGAGCATGGCAATTTTCAAGCGCCTGCCTTCGTTGCGGGACGGTTCGTGCTGTTTTCAGCCAAAGCCAGCGTCGGGGGCGGCCCCTATCTGGTCGAAGAAGCATATCCGCTCGCGGCATAAATGCGAGCTGTATGATCCGACCTGCATCAAAGCGGTCATGTGTTGCCGTGACCGCTTGAGGTGCCGGCAGAAAGCTGTTCGGTCGACCGGACCTGCTTTCGACGATTTCTGCCTGAACAATATAGATGCTTCAATTCCCTTGGATGACATCTCTTCCGGGAGCGTCTTTCCTGTCCGTCGAGTGAAGGGAAAAAGATATAACTTACTGATATCGTGAATATTTTTTCTGATTGCTAAAAATTAGAGGGCTAACTTTTATTTGAGTAAAGGAATGTTAATTGCTTTCGCAGTTTTCTGAATCTGCTGTGCAGCTCACCAAATGAGCGACCGATAAAAAAACGAGACCTGAATGACATTTCTAGCAAATCTCCCCATCGCTGCCCGTGTGGGCGGGCTATCCGCCATTGCGATTGTTGCCATCGGAGTGCTTTTAAGCACTGCGCTTTACAGTCAGCATGTGGTATCGACCGAAATCGACAATCTGGCCGATTACTCCCAAATGGATTACAGGGTCTCGCAGGTCCAGGCGCATGCGCAGAACATGCGCAGTAACAAAAAAGACCTCCTGTTGACGAAGGATTTGGCTTTTGTTGCCAAGTATCGGGTCGAATACGAAAAGGCACTGACAAACCTGGATGAAGTGGAAGCCAAGCCGCAAGCGGCAGAAATCCAGAGTGAGCTCGACAGTCTCCGCTCCATCCTAAATCAGCACAATTCGGAATTTGCGGTGTTGAGCACCGACCTTGAGGCAATGGGCCTGGATGAAACCAGTGGTCTGCAAGGTGAATTGCGGGCGGCAGTTCACAACGTGGAGGAAAAGCTGAAGGCAGCCAATCTTGACGCTCTGACCGTCAAGATGCTGATGATGCGTCGACACGAAAAAGACTTCATGCTGCGCGGCAATGAAAAATATATTGCCCGGATCGACAAAAGGCGTGAGGAATTTACCGGGTTGCTCAAGGGCAGTGGGCTTACCGTAAAAGAGCAGACTGAAATCAGTGCGTTGCTCGATGGCTATCAGTCCGCTTTCAGAAAATATGCGGAAAAGTCAGCTGTCATCGATACGGATCTGGCGCATTTGGAAGAGCTTTATGCGCAGATCAATCCGCTCTGGTCGGTCGTATCGGAAGCCGCGTTCAACGGCAAGCAGGCGGCCGGCAAGGCCCTTGATCTGGCCGAAGCTTCTTCGAGGACCACATATCTGGCGGTATCGGGCATCGCCTTGTTCCTTGCCGTCGGTCTTGGCTGGCTGATCGGACGCAGCATCACAAGACCGGTCAACTCTCTCACCGGCACGATGCGGGATCTGGCGGACGGCAATATGGATGTTGACGTGGACTTCACCGACCGCCGGAACGAAATCGGCAGTATGGCCCGCGCTGTCGAGGTTTTCCGGACCAACGCGATCCGGACCCGTGAGCTTGAGGCGGAACAAAGCGAACGGTCTGCACGTGCGGAAGAAGAAAAACGCACTCTTATGGACAAACTGGCCAACCAGTTTGATGCGTCGGTCGGTGCAATCGTGCAACGGGTTTCTAACACCGCAGTTACCCTGAACCAAAGTGCGGCGACCATGTCGCGGGTGACGGAAAATACAAGCGAACGAGCGGAAACCGCTGCTTACGCATCTGCGCAAACGACCGAAAATGTGAGCGTTGTCGCTTCCGCTGCTGAAGAGATGACGGCGTCGATAAGCGAAATCAACGAGCAGGTTATCCGAGCATCCGAAGCGTCCCGTAACGCTGCGCAGGATGTTTCCCAAACGGCCAGTCAGATGGATGCACTGGCAAAAATGGCGGATCGGATCGGTGAAGTGGTTTCGATGATTTCCGACATTGCCGAGCAAACAAACCTGCTTGCGTTGAACGCCACAATCGAATCTGCCCGGGCGGGAGAAGCCGGTAAGGGGTTTGCCGTTGTCGCCAGCGAGGTGAAAGCCCTGGCAAATGAAACCGCGAAGGCGACAGAGAGCATTTCCGAGCTGGTTACCGAAATCCAGGCTGAAACCAAGACCGCTGTCGGTTCCATCGGAAAGATCGGTGACGTTATCCGTGATCTGGAACACTCTTCGACCGCCATCGCCTCGGCGATGGAGGAGCAGGGAGCAACCACGCAAAGTGTCGCTGAAAACGTCGCGCAGGCGGCCAATGGCACGCGGGACGTGTCCGGCAGCATCCAGATCGTGAAGGAAGCATCGGTCGAGGCAAGTGAAGCGACCCATCAGGTTCAGGGCAGCATCAACGAATTGACCGAGCAGTCGGATCTACTGCGCGAAGAGGTCGGTCGGTTCCTGGATCAGATCCGGGCTGCCTGAGGCCCGACTTATGTGCCCAGGAGGCTGTTGTAGACTTCCAGTGTCCGATCGCACATGATTTCGACCGAAAAGTTCTGACGGACATGGCTCAGGGCCCTGTCCGTCATTTCCTTTCGGGTGTCGGGGGCCTGGCTCAATGCATTGCGGATTGCATCGGCAAGAGCGTCTGCATCTCCAGGAACAACGCGCCAGCCGGTTCGTGCCTCCTCAGATGCTTCCGGGGGCGCCAGCACCGTTTCAGGCACGGCGCCGTGATCTGAAACGATCACCGGTACACTGGCAGCCTGTGCTTCCACAGCCGCCCGTCCAAAGGCTTCCGGTTCGACGGATGCAATTACCGAAAGGTCCGCCAGAGCAAGGGCTGCGGGGACATCCGAGCAGTGGCCGACCAGTCGGACCTGGTCCTGCAGCGCGTGATCTGAAATCAGTTTTTTCAACTCGGCTACATATCCGTCACGTCCCTGGGCATCCCCTGCCAGGATGGCGACCGGTTCCTTGCATCCTGTTTCCTGAAGGTCGGCCATCGCTTCGATGATAACCTTCTGCCCCTTCCACGCCGTCAGGCGGGCCATATTCAAGATGATCGGCCGACCGACCGGGACGCCCCAACTGTCCTTCAATGCCTGCTGGCGCAAGGCACTTACATTTTCCGATGCCAGCGCCTTAAGGTCGGATCCGCGCTGAATTACGGTGATGCGGTCTTTGGCGAATGTGTGCCGTCTGGTTATAAGCCCTGCAATGAACTTGGAATTGGCAATGACGGCGTCACCACGCGCCATGACGGAATTGTAAAAGGCCTTCAGTTTGTTCGACTGATTATAGGTGCCGTGATAGGTCGTGACCAAGGGCGTTTTGGTGCGCCGCGCCGCCCAGAGTGATGACCAGGCGGGTGCCCGGCTTCTGGCGTGGATAAGGCTGACATGCCTCTCTGTGATCAGCGTGCTCAGACGAGCCGCGTTTTTCCAGATCGTCAACGGGCTCTTGGATTTGACAGGCATCTCAATGTGTTCGGCGCCGCTGGCTTCCAGTTCCGGGACAAGCTGCCCTCCCTGGCTTACCACCAGTGCGGTGCCCCCGGCTTCAACCACTGCTTTCGCCACATCCAGCGTGGTACGTTCCGCACCTCCGGAGTTCAGGTCGGGAATGACTTGCAAGATTGTGGTGGCGGGGGGGAGTTGAGCCAAGTCGTATCTCCGGAGGGGCTTTTCAATAACGGGCGGCTATGTCAAACGAGCTGTTCAGGTCCTGACCGGGACCTTTCAAATGGATACCAGAACGAGAGCCATAATATGGGTGCGCGCGATCCGCAATTCATCACGGTCGGAAAAAACGGCGAAGAGCGGCGGATCGCGGTGCTCAAAACCGAAAGCAACTCCCCCACACTGCTCTGGCTTTCCGGGTTCAAGTCGGACATGACCGGTTCAAAAGCCGAGGCGTTGGCCGGATATGGGGAACAACACGGGCAGGAGGTGATCCGCTTCGACTATTCAGGCCATGGGCAATCGAGCGGTGCATTTGAAGACACCTGCGTCTCTGACTGGCTGGAAGAGACGGAAGCCGTGTTCGATCGGTTTTGTACCCGGGACACCATTCTTGTCGGTTCTTCCATGGGCGGCTGGATGGCCTTGTTGCTGGCGCTCAGCCGAAAAGCCTCGGGCAGGATAAAGGGTCTTGTTCTGATTGCACCGGCGGTTGATTTTACCGAAGAGTTGATGTGGAAACAGCGGTTCACGGACGATATCCGGAATGCGATCCTGCAGGAGGGGCACTGGGAGCAGCCGTCCGAATATAGCGAAGAGCCATATATCATCACCAGGAAGCTGATCGACGATGGGCGCAAGCATCTTCTGTTCGGCCGACCGCTTCATATCGGAGCGCCTGTGACCATCTTGCAGGGCGCGCTGGACCCGGATGTTCCGGCCAGCCATGCCCAGAGACTGGTCGAGGCGCTGCCTCAGGACGATGTGACCTTCACAATCGTCCCCGACGGAGACCACCGTCTGTCCCGACCACAGGACATCGACCTGCTGCTGAGGTCGATTGAGGCATTGTCCGACGGTTAGGAGGTGTTGAGGGCAAGGTTCTGGCGGTGATCTGGAGACTATTCGTCTTGCCCCAGAAGCGAAGTTTCGGGATGGGGCTTCTCTTTCAAATTCACTTCGTTAGAGAGGCATTGTTTCCCGGCCCTGCTTCTGAACCCTGTACCAGGCCCAGAAGAGACGGGCGGCGACTGCCCGATGCGGGGCCCAATCGGAGGCGATCAGATCAAGATCGTTCGGGGCCGGTTTCTCGTCAAGGTAAAGCGCATCGCGCACGGCGATCTGCAAAGCCAGGTCACCGCTTGGAAAAATATCGGGATGGCCGGCGCAAAAGAGCAGGAATATGTCCGCGGTCCAGCGTCCGATTCCCTTGATGGCGCACAGGTTCGCGTGAGCCTCGTCCGCAGGAGCCGTTGCCAGTTGCCTCAGGTTCAAGCCCTCATCACAAGCTATCGTGACGGCGCGCAGAGTTCTGATTTTTGGCCTGGAGAGCCCTGCACCGGCAAGGTCTTCATCCGAAAACTTACTCAGGTTTTCTGCCGTGAGCGGTGAGACGAGCGTCTGAAGACGCGCAAAAATCGCTGCTGCGCTGGCGACCGATACCTGTTGCCCGGTAATGATCTGCGCCAATCCTTCAAAATCTGCAGCACGGCGCCGGAGTGGGATCGGGCCAGCCGTGTCGGCGATCCGCATCAGACGTGGATCAGCGGATTTCAGAGCCTCCATCCCCAAATGTATATCTGCATCCGTGGCAATCGGTTTCATTCAGATCATTTCTTGTGATGAACGAGGGGCCGGTTCACTTGTGAGAACAGGAGCACCTCCATCAATTGATCCAACATTCAATGGAAGTGCTCCAACGGGAATGATAGGTAAGACATCAGATCCCGTCTGTCATCACTTCTACCTGGATTAGCCTGATCTCATGACTTCGCCCGCCTTCCGGTTTGCACCCTCACCCAATGGGTATTTGCATATCGGCCACGCGCTGTCGGCACTGTTGAATGCACGCGCTGCCGTCGCGCTTGAAGGACGATTGCTTGTTCGGGTTGAAGACATTGACCAGACCCGCTGCACACCACAGCTCGAAGCGGAAATGTTTAAGGATCTTGCCTGGCTCGGAATACCGCTCGAAGAACCGTTTCTGCGTCAATCGAAGAATTTCCCACACTACCGGTCGGCGCTGGAAAAACTGCAGGATCTGGGACTGGTGTATCCTGCGTATCTGACGCGAGCGGAAATCAAACGTTTTGTTTCCGATTACGAGGCCTCGGGAAAGTCCTGGCCACGCGATCCGGATGGAGCTCCCGTTTATCCAGGCGACGATGCGGTGCTTTCGGATGCCGAGCGCAAGACACGCGCAGACAGCGACGCACCTTTCGCGTTGCGTCTCGATATGAAGAAGGCGCTTGAAAAAGTCGGCCAGGAGCTGGTCTGGAGTGAAGTGGGAGCTGAGGGGAAGACCTTGTTTGCTTCGCCGAGGCCTGTACCCGTCGATGCTTCGGCCTGGGGAGATGTTGTTCTCGCGCGCAAGGACACGCCGACCAGTTATCATCTGTCCGTTGTCGTTGATGACGCACGGCAAGGCATTACGGATGTGCTGCGCGGAAAGGACCTTTATCCTGCCACGAGTGTGCACCGGATCCTTCAGGAGCTCCTGGGTTTGCCACAGCCGCGCTACCGGCATCACAGGCTTGTTCTAGACGAGGACGGACGGAAACTCTCCAAGTCCACCCATGCCACCAGCTTGAGGTCCTTGCGCGAAAACGGTCTGACGCATGTTCAGTTGCGCAACCTCATAGGTCTTTAAAGCGGTTCGTCGGGTTTCAGATCAGGACAGGCCGGGTCCGAACCAGCGATCCAGAAACCAGATCCAGAGGCTGGCGGTCACGATGGCGCTCAATGTG
>NZ_JAILWL010000318.1 GCF_025698965.1 Roseibium sp. | reverse complement strand
TGCTGCCTATAACTCTGGCGGGCCAGTGCGGCGCTTGTTGAAAATGCTGATGCGGGAATTCAACTAAGCGGGCCAGCACGTGGTTTGCTGACCGCCATTGTCGCGTTTGAGAGATGAAGAGGACCCTATTTGAGGTAGGGTTCGATATCGAGAATGCCTTCCTTGCTACCTGGATCCAATCGAAAATCTACTTTCTTTTCGACTTGTCTTGCCTTTTCGAATTTCAATCGTTTCCAGGCAAGTGTCGCCGCTGCTTTAGGGTAAACATGAATTCCCTTTGGTCTGGTGGAAAGACCTTTCAAGCCAAAGATACGACGAAGTACGCCATTGCCATAGCGGACTGCGAATTCGTTCCGAATTTCACGGGTCCAATGTTCAGTTGTCACCGAAATATTGAGACAATCGTGGTTTTCAACGCGATGAGGACCGTAAAGTGGCCAATGCATCATTTGTCCAGGCTCAAGGTCGTGAACTTCAGCATGATCATCATACCAAGTCTGGTACGGGACCTCTTCTTCAGTCTCTTGCATGAGGATCTTTTCGATCGACTCGTCGGTCAAGAAGGCGTCATTTGCTGGGTAGACATATACCCGCTTTTTGCCTTCCAATTGCCAAAGACTCTGCCCCTGGATATCGGCATGGTAGTAAACTTGGATTTTGGGTGAAGACACGAGCAAAGTGATGTTGCGTTTGAATGTTTTCAGTCCTGGAATGAAACTTTCGAATTCACCGAATATCTGATCCAGGACACGGTCATATTTAGAGTCGATCTCCATGATCCTGAACAGGTTCAGCCATAAACGACCGGCACGGATCGTGTTGATGACCTCACGACCACTAATTCCTTGAATTTCACCATGTCTCCACTCATTGACGTCCTTTTGGAACCCCATGGTGTTGAGTGAATATTGATGTGGCGCGGCCTTTTCTATCAACTGACCGATCGCGTCTTCGGTGAAGAGCCCCGTTTCCCTTAATCGATGATTGAGTTTGATGTTTTGCCGATCAAACAGCTGTGCATGCTTGTCCTGCCAGTCCGATAGGACACCAAGATCTTGGGAAACGACGTTCATTTGACGCTGCTCTTCTAAAGTTAATTTATAAAAGTGTATTTTATCGGTGTGAATATTCATTTAATTTTTTTCTTAAAGAATAGTAATAATTACACTTTTATTACATTCGTGTCACTTTTGCTGAAAGAATATTCAATTAATTCGCCGTGTGATAGGTAAATTTGATAATTATGCAGAGAAAATCATTTCAACTTCAAATTATTTGCTTGCTATTCCGTAAAGCCGAAGCTCTATCACCTCTATCGCATGGCAAGCTATAAAATGACCTCACTGTCCGTTCCCGTCCGTACAGCAGCTTGTTTTCGAACTTTCTTTTTCGGGAAATGCACATGGATTTTGTGTATCAACCGATATCTCGGGAAGAGTTGTTGATTTCGCTCGTCGCGGCAAATGGCTCAATAATTGGCGTGACTTGATCGGCTTCGAACGAATTTGAATGTTGTGTTTGGCAAACATGATATTCTCGGAAGAAAGACTGGCCCCTTCTTCTTCCGTGAGCGCTGTTTAGCTGAAAGTGCAGAGTTCAGCATGTGCGGCACCAACTAACCCGCTTAGCAGTTAGTGCAGTAGTCGCTCTGTTCACTACAGGCCTTTGGCAATCACGAATCCTGACCGGGTCCACAGAAGGCTTTAAATTACATACCCTCGAAGTTACGACAGAAGAAACAATGCGTAATCTTTTGGGGAAATACGTGATCCAAGATGTACCAATTGGTAGGAAACTGATTCGAAGTTCAGAAGGGGTATTTTCGTAGCATTTATAAAGAGGTGACATATGTCACTTGATGAATTTTTTGTCGAAAAGGTACCGATATTGTTCAGGTGTATCACTGCTATTTAGTTTCAAGTATCGAATTGTCATTTTTACTCAAAAAGCCATTGACAGAAAGGGCTGATCCTACTTGTCTTGCTTTGACAACTTTTACCGTGAAACATTGATTCTTCGTCAAGGTGGGACATGGCCGAGACTGTTTTCATCGATGAAACTTTGGATCCCGAGAGTACGCGCGGACAAATTTCGCGGTTCTCTGCCCTATTGGGAACGCAGATCAGGAGTTGTTGGCAAAACAACTATGCACCCAATACACAAAAGAAGCTGAGACCGTTTTCTTCCTCCGAGGTCGCCGAACTGGTGGGAGTTTCAACTGCCACGCTAAGGCAGATGTCATTGAACGGAGAAGGGCCGATACCAGAGCGCTCTCCAGGTAATCGCCGAAATTATACGCTTGGTCAGATCAATGAACTGCGGAGTCATTTCGCAGAGCGCCACCCATCTCAGGCGAATAAATTCAATCCCCGTAGACGGGGCAGCGAGAAGATGCAGGTAATTGCAATCGCCAACTTCAAAGGCGGATGCGCGAAAACGACAACTGCTGTGCATTTGGCGCAGTATTTGACACTTCGCGGACTTCGCGTTCTGGCGATAGATTTGGATACCCAGGCAAGTCTAACTGAGATGCTGGGTGTTCAGCCCGTTGTCGATGTTGGAGACAATGAAACCATCTATTCTGTTCTTCGCTACGATGCGGAGAGGAAGCCGTTAACGGATGTCGTCCGCTCGACTTACTTTGACGAATTGGATGTTGTTCCTGGTCAAAGCGAACTGCAGTACTTTGACTACGAAACGCCGGCAGCGATTGTCAGCAACCAATTTGTTGGTGACGAGTATTTCATTCGGCGTCTGGCGACTGCTTTGCGGAGTGTTGAGGATCAATATGACGTGGTCGTCATTGATGCACCGCCCCAATTATCATATTTGACCTTGAATGCCGTTTATGCCGCAACAGGTCTCATTATACCGGTGCAGCCGGCGATGATCGACGTCGCGAGCATGAACCAGTTTCTCTACATGCTGGACGAAATGCTGGAGCAGATGGCGCATTTCGGCGCGTCCGTCGACCATGAATTCCTTCGATTTCTTTTAACCCGTCACATGCCGCACGACCTGCCACAGGTCAATGTAGCTGCCATGCTCCGATCGCTATTCGGAGAGAACGTGCTTGCGACAGCGGTGCTTGAAACAACTGCGATTACCAACGCCGGCCTCGAGAACAAAACATTGTATGAATTAGAAAAAGGCGCCGTAAACAGGGACACGTACAAGCGTGCCATTGAAGCGGTAAATGTTGCAAATCAGGAGATTTATGTCGAGATCTTGAAGGCTTGGGGGCGTTGATACCTATGTCAAAAGCATCGAAGCGCGCAAATCGTCTCGCAAGCATGTTTGGGCAAGTGGACCCTGAAGCGCTTGCGCAACAAGCCGCAATCGAAAGACCGGGCAACAAGGGCATGACAACTGCCCCGACCAAGGCCCTGCAGGCGAGTTTCGCAAGTATCGAAAGAGACAATATCAAACTGCGCCAGGAACTAGACAAGTCGGTTTCTAAGGATCTGGATCCGGATCAGGTACTACCGTCTTTGATCCAAGATCGGATGGATTGGAACGAGAACGATCCGGAATTCCAACAATTGCTGTCATCTATCGAGGCCTATGGTCAGAAATTACCTATCCTTGTTCGTCCTCACCCTGAACTCAAAGGGTCGTATCAGCTTGCCTATGGCGCACGCAGGAATCGGGCGTGTAAAGTTTTGGGACGCCAAGTCCGCGCATATGTTGAGGATCTGACGGATGAGCAGCTTGTTATTGCTCAGGGAGTGGAGAACAACGAGCGCAAGAATTTGAGCTTCATAGAGCAGGCGCTTTATGCGCAAGCTTTGGCCGGAGCCGGATACAGTCGAAAAGTGATTGCAGAGTGCGTTGGGGTTGGAAATGAGACCATAATCTCAAAGATGACTGCGATTATAGCTCAGATCCCGCTCGAAATTTTTCAGCTGATTGGGCCTGCTCCCAAAATTGGTCGAACACGTTGGGAAGCACTCGGTGAATTTATCGGCGCGGGAGAGAACAAGGACACGATCCTTTATTCGGTTAAAAATCTGTCTGACAAAATGGATTGGCAGAGGGCGGACTCCAACAAACGCTTCGACCTGGCTTTACGTATCGCTGAAAACGCCGACCAGCCGAAGGCAGCCAGGCTTAAAGCCTTAAAGGCTCCGCTTACATCGGGTCCTAGAACGTTTGGGAGTATTGAAAAATCCTACGCCAGTGTGAAAATCACGATCAATGCGAAGAGTGAACCTGCATTTGCAAAATTCATGTCTGAAAAGATGTCCGCTTTGATCAATGAATTTGAAGATCAAGAGAGAGTAATGAAGAAGATGAGGTTCTAACAAAAGAACCCGCCATAAAGGCGGGTCCTAATTGAGATGAGCACAAGTGCTATAAATCTCTTCCAACGTCTGAGATTTTATAGTGACTTGTGACACATAGCAAGTTCTGTCTTTCGTCAGAACACGATTTTCTGTGTCTTTTTGCTCGTCTTGCATCTGAAATTTGAGCGTCCGGTCGCACCAGGTTGCTTCCGGAAAAGGGGGACTTATGTCTTCAAAACATCAGATTGCGAGCTTTCGTAAGGTATCAGCAGGGATCCTTGCCAGTGCTCAGTTGGCTACATTGGAGGGCAGGCCGGAGGTCTCGAAAAGGGAGATTTCGCTTGTTCTTAAACGAGCCGCTCCAGCCCTCGGGATTGACGGGACTGCATACCATGTTCTCGACATCCTTATCGGTTTGGTGCAAGGGGAGGACTTCGGATGCGGTCGCCGCCCAATAGTTGCCATTTCCAATCAGCGCTTGGCAGAATACACCTGCCGATCCTCTCGTACCGTAACGCGTTGTCTCAAGAAACTTGTTGAAGTTGGCATACTGGCATATCGGGATAGTCCGACGGGACGACGTTTTGTCTATCGAGGATCCAACGGTGTGCCCGAACAGGCATACGGGTTTGACTTCACTCCAGCATGCTTCAACTTAAAATCCTTCAAGGCACAGGCAGATGCGTTCCAAAAGCGAGTTAAGGCGGAACAGGAAGCTCGAAGGGCCATTACGCGCTATTCACGAGCCATATTGGACTTAAGCGTCTTGGATAAAGGCAAAATGGATGCCTATGTGGAGCGTGCCAATCGTGTCCGTATGTGCAAAGACGCATCAAATTTCGATCAAGCGAAACAAATGCAGGTTCTATATAAGCAAGCATTGCTTTGTTTCGAGAGTTCTGCGATCGAAGAAAACGATAAAATGTCATGTGCGGGTGACATTGATGACAGCCCTTTATCTATTACAACCCATCCAGACTTTTCTGGAAGTAATAAAAAAAGGACTTGCTCTAACGAGCAAGACATTAAATCCCCGTCTGACAACGGCAAAGCCGTTGAAATGGCTCTTGAAAAAGAGCCTCGCGGCAGGCGCTCAGATAAACAATACCTAAATTCACAAGCGGACAGGCAGCCGGCGGACAATTGGACAGAAACCAACCTCGACGGTGTCTCCATCGGACTTGTCAAATCTGCCTGCTCCCGGGTTCAAACCGAAACCGGCCTGATATTCTCAAACTGGGCAAGCCTGTGCAGAGCTGCTGAGCAGTTGCGCATTCTCGTCGGCCTCAGTCCAGCCGGATACCAAGACGCAGTTGAACGACGGGGAAAATATCTTGCGGCTGCCTGTCTCGTCGTCGTCGCCGAAAAGGCCCTGCGCGATCCGCAGCAAATTACATCTCCGGGGGGATACTTCCGAGCAATGATTGACAGGGCAACCGAAGGAAAACTACGCCTAAGCAAATCACTACATGGCCTGGTATAGCCAGAGATCTTCAGTCCAGGCTGCAAAGAAAACTCGAATGAGTATCAGTCCGGATTCACAGATTGTCAGGCAAAACCTGAATATCTTAAACTCTGAGTTGTTTGAGCTGACTTCTGAAACAAAAAAGTGAGAAAATAATGTCGGATGCCAAATCTGAACCACAAAAAAACGGAGATGGAATATCTGAAAATGTTGACCGAGAACGGCGCGTCCGTGTCTTAAAGAAGGGGAAAATCGTTTTCCAAAGAGGATTGCGGTCGATACCGTGTTTGATCCGGGATCTTTCGGAAAGTGGCGCAAAGCTCGAGTTCGATCAACCTTACATGTTGCCGGAAGAGTTTGTGCTTCAGATCGATCTTCAGGATTATGAAGTCAGCTGCAAACGTCGCTGGATCGAAGGACTACAGTGCGGTGCTGAGTTTGTTGGCGAAAAACGGCGTATTGCACAAATGAGAGCGCAGACTTTGAAAACATCAGAGGAAGCATTAAAAGAAGAAGAGGATGATTTCGCTGATAGTACAAGCAACTTCTTCAAACGCAGACAAGATGTCGAGCCAAGGCGAATCGTCAAAGCCGCTAAACCCTCAGATCAACCGCCCAGACCGCGTAGCGGTAAGTCGACATTCGGTAAGCGACGGTGAATTGTTGAACTTACGGTTTTGACCCGACATGCAGGATCTCGACAGGAGGATCCGTCAAAATCTCAAGTTGGCGGTTTGCCAGCTTAGAGGTGCCTGTTTCAAAGGGCTGATTGCCCGAAAAGCAGACAAGTTCCACAACCTGACAAGCTTTGCGCTAGACAAAACCCCGGAGTATTTCGATCGCTTTTTCTCGGGGCTTCGGATGCAGCCTGACATTGCCATTGCTTGGAGCTGTCGAAAGAAAATCGATTAGCTCTTCGATTGTTAGAGTTTTTCCGGCCTTCAGAGTGGCTATTACGGCTTCAGAAAGAGCTTGTCGCCATAATCCCGGTGAGCCTTCAAAAATTGTCTGACGAACAAGGCTTGGCGGATTAGGCACTTCCTCGCTTTCATCGCTCATTTGGTTTCTCCTGGCTCAGTTTCTGCAGACTCGAGTTGAGCATGTTATTTAAATGAGCGGAAAAATTTTGAACCACATCAATTTTGAAAAGCAACATGCCTTTATATTAAAGCCTTTCAAGACTTTATGCATGGTAAAGGCGGGTAAAGATTACCGCCCTGACCGCTAACTTAGGCACTTTGCCAACTGAAGTACCTGGAACACTTGAGACAGCTGGAAATGGCACTGTGGATAGGGATGAAAAAAGAAAGAATGTTGCACAGAGAATAGTAGCTAAGTATTCCAACATATCCACTGAATTGCAGAGCAGTTGATTGTTGCATTGAGAGGATATCCATGTTGAGGCTTCACGCGGTGTTCGTATTCAACCGAGAGCTCGACTTATTTTCGCTTATAGCGTAAGCACCGCAAGATCAATCGTCGCGTCCCCTCCCCTGAAGTTCAGAGCAAGTGTATTCCCTGGAATGATCTGTTTCATTACTGATCAAAGATGATTTTCCAAAGCCAGGCTGGTTTCACGTTGACCGAAGGTTGGTCAGCAGCCTGTTATTGATCCTTGGACTTTTGCCGACATACCTAACAATTTCCAAGCATATAGTAGTCTGCCGGATTTAATTCTGTACCAAACTTGTCGGAGGCCTCTCCGTAACTCATGAACTCACCGCGTCTGAGCGCTGCTTCAGAGACTCTGTGGAGTGACCGTATTGTCTGTGTCTGAGCCGAGAGTTTGAACCCTTGGAGCTTACCGTTTTTTCTCTCTGCTAGCACATAAACGTAAGTCAAACCGCCGTTGAATATCGTTTCGGTTTGCACATTCAACACTTTCATTTGTCGCCCCCCGCGATCGGTGTTGTGGGATGCATTTGATGGCGAGAACGTAGGGGTTGTTTTTTGCAAGCTGCGTTGCCCACTTGAGAAGCGCACAAGAGGCCCAAACACGTGTCCGAATTACTAGTCGTCGC
>NZ_JAILWL010000317.1 GCF_025698965.1 Roseibium sp. | reverse complement strand
CGACTTTCCCGATCCGGAAAGGCCCATGAGCACCAGAACCTCACCTTCGTGAATATCGAAAGACGCTCCCGCCACACCGAGGATCTGGCCGGTTTCCGCCTGGATCTCCTGCCGGGTTTTTCCCGCATCGATCATCGGAAGCGCGGAACTCGGATCGTTGCCGAAGACAATATCTACTCCCTTGAAGGAGACGATCGGGGTTTCATCAGCGCCACTCATCGCTTGCCTCCCTCTTCTGACCGGAAGAACCGATCCAGGACGATGGCAATCAGAACGATACAAACGCCAACTTCGAAGCCTTGAGCGATGTTCACTGTGTTCAGCGCCCTGAGTGTCGGCACACCAAGACCGTCGGCGCCGACAAGCGCAGCTATCACGACCATGGACAGTGACAGCATGATGGTCTGGGTCAGACCTGCCATGATCTGCGGAAGTGCGTAGGGTAGTTCGATTTTCCAAAGAAGCTGCGACTTGGTCGCCCCGAAGGCTTTTCCGGCTTCAAGCAGTGCCACCGGCGTCGAGGAAACGCCGAGCTGGGTCAGCCGGATCGGTGCGGGAATTGCAAAAATCACGGTGGCGATCAAGCCAGGCACCATACCGAGGCCGAAGAGGATCAAAGCCGGGATCAGATACACGAAGGTCGGGATCGTCTGCATTAGATCCAGCACCGGGCGCAAACCTGCATAAAAGCGGGGATGATGAGCCGCCAAGACACCAACCGGGATACCAGCCGCCATACAGACCACGGAGGCGGCAATCACCAGTGCGAGGGTTTCGGTGGTTTCCTCCCAATAGCCCTGATTGATGATCAGAAGCAGCGCTACGGCAACGAATACGGCAAACTTGAGCGTCCGGTGAACCGCAAACCCAATTGCGACTGCGATTGCCACGATGATCAACGGATGTGGCGTCTGAAGAAGCCACAAAATGCCATCGATCATTGTTTCCAGGAATATCGAGATACCGTCAAACACCCAGTAGGCGTTGTCGGTCAACCAATCGACAAAGGTACGTGCCCAAGGGCCGATCGGCAGTTTGTGTTCTGTCAGCCAGTCCAAACCGCAGCTCCGGTCAAATTATTGTTGTTTCAAAGAGAAAGCGCCGGGCAGTTTCCCGCGCCGGCGCTTAACTTGATCGGTTTAGAGGCCCAGAGCCCCTTTGACGGCGGCAAAGGAATCTCCACCATCAAAGGTCTTTACACCAACGAGCCAGTTTTCGAACGTGGCCGGGTGTTCCTTCAACCAGGCAGCGGCCGCTTTGTTCGGGTCTTCGCCGTCGATAAGGATCGCGCCCATGATCTCGTTTTCCATCGGAAGCGAGAATTCCAGATTTTCAAGGAATTTACCGACATTCGGGCATTCTTGCGTGTAACCAGCCCGGACATTGGTGTAAACAGTGGCGCCGCCATAGTTCGGGCCGAAGATTTCGTCACCGCCATCAAGATAGGCCATCTTGAAATTGGCATTCATCGGATGCGGCTCCCAGCCCAGGAATACGACGTCGTTTTCCCGCTTACCGGCACGGGCGACCTGCGCCAGCATGCCTTGCTCGGAAGACTCCACCACTTCAAAACCTTCAAGTCCGTAAAGGTTCTGGTCGATCATGCCGATAATCAGGCGGTTGCCGTCATTGCCCGGCTCGATGCCGTAGATCTTGCCGTCGAGATCGTCGCGGAACTTGGCAATGTCCTGAAATGACTTGAGACCCTTGTCATAGGTGTATTGCGGTACGGCGAGCGTATATTTCGCACCTTCGAGGTTGGCGCGCACGGTCTCAACGGACCCGTCTTCCCGATAAGCCTTGATATCGCCTTCCATCGTCGGCATCCAGTTGCCGAGGAAGATATCAATGTCCTTGTTCTTCATGGACGCATAGGTCACCGGAACGGACAGGATCTTGACTTCCGGTTTGTAGCCGAGCGCTTCCAGAACCACAGACGTCGCAGCAGTCGTTGCCGTGATGTCCGTCCAGCCGACATCAGAGAAACGAACAGTCTGACAAGCTTCCGGCTCAGTCGCGAGTGCGGTTCCGGACAGCATCAGACCAAGTGCCAGGCCTCCAGCGAGTTTCGCTGCAATTTTCATGACAATACCTCCTATGGAAAGTCGATCTTATTGTTTGTTGCAGGGAGCGTTTAATTTCTGCCCAAGGTTTAGCGCCCTCTGTCACCTCCGCCAACAGCCTGCTTGAAATAGATCCAACCATCCAAAATAAAAATTTGCAAGTTTTCATTGATTGATTGATCAATTAAAAATAAGAAACGAAGAGTTCGGGAGATCGCCATGCCCAAAGTCGGAATGGAAGCGGAACGGCGGCGCAGCCTCATTGACGCAACTGTCGACGCTATTCATGAACGTGGATACAGTGACATTACGATGGCTCAGATCGCCAAGCGCGCAGGTGTGTCCGGCGGACTGGTACATCATTATTTCGGTTCGAAAGATCAATTACTTGCGGCAACTATGCGGCATCTGTTGACCGAGCTTGGCCGCGCCATCACCAACGGGCTTGCCAAGGCGGAGACACCGCGAGAGCGCATCTCGGCAATCATTCAGGGAAACTTTTCCGTCGATCAGTTTCAACCGGCTGTCATCGCGGCATGGTTGGCATTTTACGTTCAGTCACGAACCACCGACAGCAACCGGCGACTCCTGAAAATCTATGCAGCCCGGCTTGCATCCAATCTGACATTCAACCTCAGGGCGTTCATGCCACGGGACGATGCGCTTCGAATCGCGGAAGGCACCGCCTCCATGATTGATGGCGTGTGGATCCGGCAGGCCCTCAGCGACACAAAGACCGACAGGCAGGCAGCCATCGCCATGGTCGAAGACTATGTCGAGACCCAAATCGCCGCTCAGGCAGCACAAACCAAAAATAAATAATTCGCCCGGAGTGCATTCATGACCGACCAGTTCGATTTCATCATTGTAGGCGCCGGTTCCGCCGGCTGTGCGTTGGCTTCCCGTCTTTCGGAAGATCCGAAAAACAGGGTACTGGTCCTGGAATTCGGCGGAACGGATGCCGGCCCGTTCATTCAGATGCCGGCAGCCCTTTCCTATCCCATGAATATGGCGCTTTACGACTGGGGCTTTGAAAGTGAACCGGAGCCGTATCTGGGCGGACGCCGGCTCGCCACGCCTCGTGGCAAGGTGATCGGCGGTTCGTCCTCCATCAACGGCATGGTCTATGTACGCGGTCACGCCTGCGATTTCGACACCTGGGAAGATATGGGGGCGAGCGGCTGGGGCTATCGGCATGTCCTGCCCTACTACAAACGCCAGGAACACAGCCACGGTGGCCAGAGCGGCTGGCGGGGCACCGATGGTCCGTTGCACGTTCAGCGTGGCACCGAATGGAATCCGCTGTTCACCGCCTTCAAAGAGGCCGGCGAACAGGCCGGATACGGTATCACGGCCGACTATAACGGAGAGAGGCAGGAAGGTTTCGGCGACATGGAAATGACGGTCCACCGGGGCCGTCGCTGGTCTGCCGCAAACGCCTATCTGAAGCCGGCACTGAAGCGTGGCAACCTTGAGCTGATCAAGGGGGCATTGGTGCGCAAGGTCGTGATTGAAAACAGCCGCGCCATCGGCGTCGAATTCGAAACAGGTGGTGAGATCCGCGAAGCCCGGGCAGCTCGGGAAGTCATCCTTTCCGCATCCTCCATCAATTCACCGAAAATTCTGATGCAGTCCGGCATCGGCGCGGCAGATCATCTGCACGAACTGGGCATCGAGGTGATCGCGGACCGACCCGGTGTCGGTGCCAATCTTCAGGATCACCTTGAACTTTATCTGCAGCAGGCCTGCACCCAGCCGATCACCCTGTTCAAACACTGGAACCTGATTTCAAAGGCCTTGATCGGAGCGCAGTGGCTGTTCTTCAAACAGGGTCTAGGCGCTTCGAACCAGTTCGAAAGCTGCGCCTTCATCCGTTCCAAAGCCGGCATAAAGTATCCTGACATCCAGTATCACTTTCTGCCCTTTGCCGTTCGGTATGACGGCAAGGCCGCCGCTGAAGGCCATGGATTCCAGGCCCATGTCGGGCCGATGCGCTCCAAATCCCGCGGGCACGTCAAGCTGACTTCCAGCAATCCGCATGACAAGCCGTCGATCCTTTTCAATTACATGTCGCATGAAGAGGACTGGGAAGAATTCCGCACCTGCATCCGCCTGACCCGGGAGATATTCGGGCAGGAGGCGTTTACACCTTATCGCGGCAAGGAGATCCAGCCAGGCAGTCAGGTGCAGTCCGATGAAGACCTCAACGACTTTATTCGCGAACATGTGGAGAGCGCCTACCATCCGTGCGGAACATGCCGGATGGGCGCCAAGGACGATCCGATGGCCGTGGTCGACCCGGAATGCAAAGTGATTGGTGTGGACGGGCTGCGGGTTGCCGACAGCTCGATTTTCCCGCAAATCACCAATGGCAATTTGAACGCACCGTCAATTATGGTCGGGGAGAAAGCTTCCGATCACATACTCGGCAAAGATCCGCTGCCGGCATCCAATCAGGAGCCCTGGATCAATCCTGACTGGGCGACCAGCCAGCGCTAAGACATTTCCGGCAAACGCCGGACCAAACGACACGCAGGAGCCTCACCAATGCGCGCCCAACCAACAGCTTCGCACTATATCGGCGGATCATATCAGGAGAGTCAGAGCGGAACCCCGTTCGACTCCCTTTATCCCGCAACAGGGGAAGTGATCGCCCAGATCAAGTCTGCCGATGATGCCGTCATAGAAGCAGCGATCCGATCGGCCAAGGAAGGTCAGAAAATCTGGTCGGCAACCCCACCAGCCGAACGTGGCAGAGTGCTGCGTAGAACGGCCGAGATCCTGCGCGAGAAAAACCGCGAGTTGTCGATCCTTGAGACGCTCGACACCGGCAAACCCTTGCAGGAAACACTGATTGCGGATGCCGCCTCCGGTGCCGACTGCCTGGAGTATTTCGGCGGCCTCGCAGCCACGTTGACAGGTGAGCATATCGAACTCGGCGGGTCCTTTGCTTATACCAAACGTGAGCCACTTGGCATCTGCTTCGGCATCGGCGCCTGGAACTATCCTATCCAGATCGCTTGCTGGAAGGCGGCACCGTCGCTTGTTTGCGGTAATGCCATGATTTTCAAGCCGTCGGAAGTCACTCCGCTGAGCGCGCTGAAGCTCGCAGAAGCCTTGAGCGAAGCAGGTCTTCCGGACGGAGTTTTCAACGTCATTCAGGGGTTCGGCGACGTCGGGGCGAAGATGGTCGCGCATCCCGACATCTCCAAAGTATCACTTACCGGCTCGGTGCCAACGGGGGCGAAGGTTGCCGCGCTGGCAGGTGAACACCTGAAAAAGACCACTCTTGAACTTGGTGGCAAGTCGCCGTTGATCGTCTTTGAAGATGCGGATATCGAAAACGCGGTCTCGGCAGCTATCAATGCGAATTTCTACTCCTCCGGTCAGATCTGCTCCAACGGGACCCGCGTCTTCGTACACAGGGACATCAAGGAACAGTTCGTGGCACGACTTGCGGAGCGGACTTCCACTGCCGTGCTCGGGGATCCATTGGATGAGACCACCAGCATTGGTCCACTTGTCTCAAAACTGCAGTTTGAAAAAGTGCTTTCCTACATGCAGATTGGTCAGGAGGAAGGCGCGCGGCTGGTGTGCGGTGGCAATGCCGCCACCGTTGAAAGCTTCCCGGACGGCTATTTTGTCCAGCCGACTGTCTTCGCCGACGTCACGGACGACATGCGCATAGCGCGCGAAGAAATTTTCGGCCCGGTTTTGAGCGTTCTGGACTTCAGCGATGAAGACGAGGCGATCACCCGTGCAAATGATACAGAATTCGGACTTGCCGCAGGTGTCTTCACCAAAGACATTCAACGCGCGCATCGGGTGATTGACCAATTGCAGGCCGGAACCTGCTGGATCAACACCTACAATCTGACACCGATCGAAATGCCGTTCGGCGGTTACAAGAAATCAGGTATCGGTCGTGAAAACGGTCACGCCGCAATTGAGTATTACAGTCAGATCAAGAGTGTTTATGTGGAGATGGGTGGCGTCGAAGCCGCTTTTTGAGTTCATTCCCACAATTGTTGTCTGGCTCCGGTGGAAACGCCGGAGCCTCAGCTTTTTCTTTCTGCCATCTTGACCTTACGGATTGAACTTTGCTGTCTACCAACCAGATTATGATCTAGGCCCGAAACGTCGGTCCGACCTGTCATATTGGAGACCGCATGAACCGGCATGTGCTTGACCCTGCGCCACGCAGCTACGTTAGCAACATCTATCTGCTCGACCGTTCCAATCGGGGGCCGTCCTGCGCGCCGGCAAGGCAGAGCCTGAAAGACCTCCATGACTGGTTGCTGCATGACGCGACGCAGATCGACAATGTCATGCTGATGTTCGAAGAGTTCATGTGGCGCTGCAAAGCCGCAGACCTCGGCATAGACAGATGTACATTGCATGTCGGCACCCTGCATCCGCGGGTTATCGGCTTTTCCTGGGTCTGGAACAGTCAGGATCAGCTCTGCGACGAAATCGCGGCCGATGCGAATGCACTCACCCAGTCCTCTTTCACCCTGAGCCCTCTTTACCGGGTGATGAAGGAGGGCGAGACCATCAAGAACGATCTTGAAAGCGAAGAAGGCAGGAACTCAGCCCCCCTTATGGGAGAACTTGCCGAACAGGGATACACGGCCTATGTCGCAATGCCCCTGAGTGCATCTGGAGAGATGCACAATGCCATGACTTTTGCAACGAAAACCCCAGGTGGCTGGCCCTCGGTCGACAAAGATCAGATTCGCTCGCTGATCGATTTGCTCGCATTGCATGTCGAGCGTCACATCGTTCAGCGGATCGCACGCAACGTTGCCGATACGTATCTCGGACCGATTGCCGGGCAACGTGTTCTGGACGGGGAAATCAGGCGTGGTGACGGTGAAGCCATCAAGGCGGTCGTCCTCATGTCCGACATGCGCGGTTTCACGCAACTTGCCGACCGTCTGAGTGGTCCTGAAGTGACCGCCATTTTGAACGCCTATTTCGACCGAGTGTCCGCTGCAGTCCTGGCCCATGGCGGCGATATCCTGAAATTCATGGGTGACGGCATCCTGGCGGTTTTCGATCAACAGGTGCTGGGAGAAAACGCCGCCGCAAATGCTGCTGTAAAAGCGTCCAGAACAGCGCTCGCCGCGATTGAAGAACTCAACGAAGCGCCGATTGAAGGTTTGCCAGACCCGGCTTTCTGGCAACCTCTCAAAATCGGTATCGGCCTTCACCGCGGTGAAGTGTTTTTCGGCAATGTCGGCGGGGAAGAGCGGCTGGACTTTACGGTCATCGGCCGTGCCGTGAACGAGACCAGCCGGGTCGAATCTCTATGCAAACCACTTGGCCGCGAGCTGCTATTGACGGAACCTGTTCGCGAAGCCCTGTCTGGAGACTTGCAGACGGAACTCAATGCGATGGGAGAGCATGCCCTGCGCGGCGTCGGCAAGCCCGTTGCGATTTTTTCCGCCTGAAGCCCGAGAGCGCGAAACGTGAAAAGGGCAGGTCTGTCCCCTGCCCATTTGGTTTTTACAAATCCGAACATGGCGGATACCGGTCTGTCGCACGTCACTTGGTCAGAATCAGTTTGCCCTGCTTGGTGATCGACAGACGGTATGTCTCTTCGTTGTGGACAATCTGTATCTGGCGGAGGCCAGAGAACAGCTCACGGGAATCAAATTCGGATTTCTGCTCCCTTACCGGCTTGCCGGGAAAGGCCGGGCGAACACGCCCGGCGGGAGCGATAGAAAGGCGGCGCTTC
>NZ_JAILWL010000316.1 GCF_025698965.1 Roseibium sp. | reverse complement strand
AGGCAGGCGAATTGCCGGAAACCCAGGGAAGGTAATCGGATTTGACCAAACCTGCCATGCAGGGGTTGAATTGTCACTGGGAAAGCCCGGCTGAAACTGTGTTGAAACAACAAAAAGCCACCGGAAGACTTTCCGGTGGCTGAAATTTCTTTGGAGTTGTTGAGGCTTACAAGATGCCCTGGGCGATGATCATCAGAATGCCGGCGCCGATGATGTAGCCGGCATCGATCGCAAGGGCTGCCGTGGACTTGCCGCAAAAGGCCCCGTTGGAGATCGTCAGACTGGCGGCGGCCAGAATGGCCAGAATTGCGGCAAACAGTGCGTTGAACGTTGCCGTTATGCCGATCACCGTTGCCAGAAAGAGCAGTCCGGCAATCTGCAGGATCATTGCACCGAGTGGCGGGCGGCTTTCGGCTGTTAGCTCAATACCTGACCCTTCAGCCCAGGTCTTGGCAAAGAGCATTGGGGAATAGACAAGCCAGCCGAACAGAAAGGCTGCAATCGCCCCAACCAACACTGCAATCCAGTTCACGCTTTCAAATTCCATGTTGACGCCTCCGTTCAGGACCACCTGTCACTGGGGTTCATTTCCGATGATTTCAAAGTGCGGCTGGGATCCTCATTCAACCATTTAGATGAATTATCAGCATGATCAAAAATAGTCAACTTATTGGTTGAGTTTAGGTGTGAAATACAGGGTGCAGTTTTAGATCTTGTTTGTGAAAAAAGACGATTTCACAAAGCTTTATTGAAAAAAGTTCAGGGATTGAATCATGTGGAAGGCGAAGGCCTTGAAATCTCTCTGTGGCGAGGCTTTTGCTTTGGTCGCGAAAACCAGTCTGAGTGGCAGACCCGCCGAACTGTCCATGCAACATGTCGAGTGTTTGACCGCTTCGCTTCGTTCCTCCGGAGCAAATTGGCGCTTCTTTAACAAAATTTATTCATAATCGGCTGCCGTAACGGGTCCGATGTTCACGGTCACTGAACAGAATTCAGGAAGTGGGTGTGGCATGTTTAAGTTTTTTGAGAAGATTGAACGGGCGATCACGCTGGCGGGAGCTTGCTGGAAGGTGCTCAAGCTGGACAAGGAAATGCTCTTGTTTCCGATCATGAGCACACTGGCCCTTTTTGCGGTCATCGGCAGTGGAGCCTGGGCGGTCTATGAAATGCCTGAGTTGATGGCATTCTTCCAGGCGCTTTTCGATCAGGCACAGCCCGACCAGGATCCGCGTGTCTGGGCACTGATTTTTGTTTTCATGTTCATCAACTATTTCATCATGATCTTTTTCAATGCCGGTCTTTTGACCTGTGCCCTGATCCGGTTCGCCGGTGGAGATCCAACAGTGATGGACGGGCTACGGTCTTCCGTGCGCCGGTTGCCGCAGATATTGGTCTGGGCACTGGTGACGGCGATTGTTGGCTGGATCCTGCAGATCGTGGAGAGCAGGTTGAAGGGGCTTGGCAAGTTCTTTATCAGCCTTCTCGGAGCAGGTTGGGCTGTTGCGACCTATTTCGCCGTTCCGATCCTGGTGGTTGACGGGGTCGGGCCTGTCACAGCGATCAAGCGTTCGGTTCAGGCGATCCGCAAGACCTGGGGTGAGGCACTGATGGGGCATGTCGGGCTGGGCGTGTTGAACTTTATATTCATGTTGGTGGCGGTTCCGTTGGTGTTCGCAGGCATGACCATGTATGCGCAGAGCCCGGTGCTGGGCAGCAGCCTGATAACCGTCGCCATTGTCATAGCGCTTGCCGGGGCGCTGGTTGTGACCACGCTCAGCGCTATCCTGCGGGCCGCACTTTACATCTATGCGATTGAAGGCGAAGTGCCGGCAAATTTCGACAGCAGGCTGATCCGAAGCGCCTTTCAGCCGGGCAAGCAATAAAAAAATAAGAAAAAATTTCTTTATTTTCGTTTTCGGTGCTTGCCGTCAGGCTCGCGCAATCCTATTTTGCCGCTCGACACGGCCCTTCGGGCCTTTGGTCCAGACCGCCGGTCAATGACCTTTTTGAGGAGTTTGTCATGTCTTTCGAATTGCCTGACCTGCCGTACGCGTATGATGCGCTGGCTCCCTACATGTCTGCTGAAACTCTCGAGTTTCACCATGACAAGCACCACCAGGCCTATGTCACCAAAGGCAATGAGCTGCTGGCAGGCAGTGGCCTTGAAGGCAAGTCCCTGGAAGAGATCGTAAAGGAGAGCTATGGCAAAAATGCTCCCCTCTTCAACAATGCCGGCCAGCACTACAACCACATCCATTTTTGGAAGTGGATGAAGAAAGACGGCGGTGGCACATCTCTTCCGGGCGCACTCGCGTCTGCCATCAGCAGCGATCTTGGTGGCTTTGACAAGTTCCGTGCCGATTTCATTGCTGCCGGTATCGGTCAGTTCGGTTCCGGTTGGGCCTGGCTTGCAGTCAAGGACGGCAAACTGGAAATCATGAAAACGCCAAACGGTGAAAATCCGCTGGTTCATGGCGCAACACCGGTTCTCGGCTGCGATGTCTGGGAACATTCCTACTACATCGACTACCGCAACGCGCGCCCGAAGTATCTTGAGGCGTTTGTCGACAACATGGTCAACTGGGACTATGTGCTTGAACTTTATGAAGCCGCTGTAAAATAAGCTGTTTCAAACTCAGTTCAGAAGACCCCGGTCCAAAGCGACCGGGGTTTTTTTGTTCTCTTTTCTGAAGATGACGCGGATGCGGTCTTTCAAAAAAAGCACGTGTTCACAACAGCGTGACTTTATTGCCGAGCGGTTCTTGAGTTGAATTCGTTCGGAGAGTTTCGCGTAATCTACGCGTGTATCGAGAGGGAGAATGAAATGCGCATTGTTCGTAAAACAGCAACCGTGTGCCTTTTGGCCGGGCTTGGACTTGCCGGTACTGCTCAGGCAGCCGATGACCCGATCGCAACTCGGCAGGCCATCATGGCGTCTGTCGGCGCTGCCGCTGGTCTCGGAGGCGGGATGATGAAAGGCGAGATTGATTACAATCCTGTCGCGGGCAAAGCGGTTATTGCGACAATGCAGGCAGCTTCCTTCACTTTCGGTGATTTCTTCCCGGCTGGATCCGACCAGGGCGACACGGGAGCCTTGGCAAGTATCTGGGAAAACGCAGATGGATTCGCGGCGGAGCTCGCCAAACTTTCTGATGCAACAGGAAAAGCGACGGCCGCTTCCGGCAAGGATGGTCCGGCAGATCTCGATGCCTTCAAGGCTGCGATGGGCCCGATTTTCGGCACTTGCAAATCGTGCCACGAGACTTACCGTAAGAAGAACTGACCGGACAGATTCTGTTAATCCGGTCGTTTGAAAATCCGGAGAGGCTCCATGAAAAAGGCTGTTGTTGTCCTTTTTGTTCTTGCTGTCATTGCAGCAGGTGCAGCGTGGGGGCTCTCCGCACCGACTTATATCAGCGATCAGGACGCTGCGACCCTGAAGGTAGGGGAACCGGTCAGCGGTGAGCTGGTGTTCTGGGCCGGTGGCTGCGCTTCCTGCCATGCCGAGAAGGGCGCAAAGGGCGAGGACCTGCTTAAGCTCGGTGGTGGACTGAGGCTGGAAACACCGTTCGGCGTCTTTGTTGCACCCAACATTTCTTCAAGCGAAGCTGATGGCATTGGCGGCTGGTCTCTTGCAGACTTTGCCAATGCAATGACCCATGGCACGTCGCCCGAGGGTGAAAACTATTACCCGGCCTTTCCTTATACATCCTATGCCAGGATGACCGGCGACGATCTTGGGGATCTTTTTGCCTTCATGAAAACGCTGCCCGCCGTCGAAGGAAAGGCTGCCGATCATGAGCTTGGCTTTCCGTTCAACATTCGCCGGGGCCTGGGTCTTTGGAAACGCATGTTCCTGGATCCGGCGCCTGTCATTGGTTCTCCGGTTTCCGGCAACGATGTCGATCAGGCGCTTTGGGATAGAGGCCGTTATCTTGTGGAAGGGCCCGGACATTGCGGCGAGTGCCATACGCCGCGTGATTTTGCCGGTGGCCTGGAGCTTTCAAAATGGCTCGGCGGCGCACCTGCGCCGACAGGAGATGGCCGGATTCCCGATATTACACCCGTGGATGGGGGCTTTGGCAGCTGGAGTGCTGCGGATATTGCCTACTATCTGGAAAGCGGTTTTACACCGGAATATGATTCAGTTGGCGGCGAGATGGTACACGTTCAGGAGAATATGGCGCGCCTTCCAGCAAGCGACAGAGAAGCAATCGCTGCTTATCTGAAAGCCATTCCGGCCGTCGCAGCAAACTGATCCCACGAAATTCAAAGGCAATTTTCACTCATGATCTCCAATCGCGGATTCGTTGTCGCTTCTGTTGAGGACAGTGACGAGCTGAATGTGGTGAAAACGCTGTTCCGAGCCTACGTGGATTGGCTCAATATCGATCTTTCCTATCAGGGGTTCGAGGAAGAATTGAAAGGCATGCCGGGCAAATATGCATCGCCCAAAGGCGCTCTTTTTCTGGCGAAAGATGCAGAAGGGACCATTTTGGGCTGCGTCGGTTTACGGCCCTCCGATGTTGATGGCACCTGCGAAATGAAGCGTCTTTATGTTCTGCCGGAAGGACGTGGCCGCGGTGTCGGGGCTGCGCTGGTTGATCGCGTTCTTGATGCGGCCCGGGAGGCCGGCTACAAATCGATGGTCCTGGACACATTGCCGACCATGGCAGGAGCAATAAAACTCTATAAAGCTGCCGGTTTTGAAGAAACTGATCCCTATTACGATACACCGATTTTAGAGACGCTTTTCTTTCGAAAAAATCTGCTGGAAGTAAAAATTACAAATCCGTAATGTTCTGATCAAAAATAAACCACCTGCGATGCAGGTGGTCCAGTCATTTTTATTGTGGGTCAGCTGGCCCGCGCACAGTTGTACATTTTCTATTTAGTGCTTGTTATTTAGATGGGGCGGAGAGCCAGTATTTCAATTCGGTGTTAGTACGTAATGCGGATTGTCAGTTCTCAAGTTTTATTTACGCCAGCGTGATCAAAGGGCAAAGATTCCTTCTATTTCAATCCGCAGGTCCGGTGAGAACAGGCCCGACACCATAACCATGGAACTTGCCGGTACGGCGTTGCCATACCTTTCGGTCGCAGCCTCGCGAATGCCGGGAATATCTTCCGGGTCGGTCACAAAGATCGTGACTTTTACAAGATCGTCCAGGTTTCTGTCGTACTGTCTGGCGACATATTCCAGCTGATCCAGCACGGCATGTGTCTGCGCGTCTGCCGAACTGGTTTGGGCATCCGTCCCGAAAGCTGTGAAGCCTGAAGTGTAAAGCGTATTGCCGTGACAGACAGCGTGGGTGTAGGGACCGACAGGCAGCCCAAGGTCTTTGAAGTTCTGACGTGACAGGGACATGGGTACTCCGGAAAGGGTTAGGGAAGCCGTCTCGCGATTTCGGCTGTTGCCCTTTGAATGGGCGGTCCGAGGAGGAATGCGATGACGGCAGCAGCTGGCCAGGCGAGACGAAAGGCAGCCATCCATTGGCTGAAAAACAGCTCGCTCCAGCCCAGATTGAGAAAAGTCACCCAGCAGGACATGAGAAGCGAAAGGCCGAATGACATCAATAGGGTAGCGATCAACCGGTGCTTCATTGGACCTCAAGCCGCGTCCGAAGTGGCATTCGCACCGATTTCACCAAGCTCTTCGATGTAGTTCACCTCTGTCAGGTTCCGGGCCAGATAGGCTTTGGTGTGGGGCATTTCAAAGTGATCCAGAAGCGCTTGCCGGCTGGTCCAGCATTCCCACAGAGTGAACTTATGCGGTTCTTTCAGGTTCTGACGGATTTCAAACAGGATGCATCCGGGTTCACTCCGGGTTTGTTTCACAAGATGCCTCAGTCCGTTTTCAGCCTCTTCAAGGTCTGCGCCGTCCTGAAGTTCGATGCTTGCGCTGATGTAGTAGTTCGACATGATTGTCTCCATTGCCAAGTAAGGGATGCATCGGAGATTTATTGATTTCGTTTCTTTTCATCTATAGTGAATTTCGATAGTTCAAATTTCAGAAATGAAATTATGCTTGATGATCTCGCACTTTTCGTCCGAATTGCTCAAAACCGGAGCTTGTCTGCCACCGCCAGGCAGCTGAACGTGCCGCCTGCAACCGTCACCCGGCGTTTACGCAAGCTGGAGGAGCAGGTCGGGGCGCAGCTTGTTCACCGATCAGCTCGCAAGTTTTCGCTGACATCCGAAGGCGAGGCTTACTATGAAGCGTTTGCCGATCTCATCCATCAGGCGGAAGTTTCTCTGCGAGGATTGAGTGCGGATCTGCATGACATGCGGGGACGACTGCGTGTTGCGGCGCCGACCAACATCTCGGTCGGAATGCTGGAGCCGATGTGGTCTGCGTTTTTGAAAAGCTATCCGGAGATCCAGCTTACGCTGCTCCTGAGCAATGAAAACAAGGACCTTCTGGAAAACCGTATTGATCTGGCGCTTCGGATCGGCCCGCAGACGGATCTGCGTCTTTACCAGAAACGTCTCGGACGTGTTGCTACCATGCTGGTCGCTTCGCCTGGTTATCTGGCCAAGACTGGTGTTCCAGAAAGGCCGGAGGACTTGAAATCGCACAAGCTGATCTGGGTTTCGTCACTTCCGCACTGGCAGCTCAAGAACATGGATACCGGAGAAGAGGCGACCCAGCACCTGACGGCGAATATTGCCGTCGATGATATCGGCCTTGCGTGCCAGTTTTCTGCCGACGGGCACGGCATTGCGCTGCTGCCGGTGACAGAAACATCCAAGAAAATTGTGGAAGGCAATCTTCAGTTCGTGATGCCGCAGTGGCAGGGGCAGGGACGCGAAGCCTACGCGGTCTGGCCTACGGGACGCCTGTTGAGCGCCAGAGCAAAATGTCTGCGCGACTACATGGAATCCTATATGGCGGAACGCCCTGTTTTTCAGGGCGCTTTGCCGGTCTGAGGTTACTCAGAAATTGTGCTCGACGTCATGCGCTATATGGGTTGCAACGGATGAACCGCGGTACGTCGATATAGCCACGCATGACTGCGAGCCAGGCCTGGCATTCCGACTGGGTTTTGAAGCATCCGGCCTGGGAAATCAGGTCCCGGCGATCAAAGTCATAGACGACGCCACCGGCAATTCCCTTCCAGCCCGTTCCCGTGAAGGTGCGGCAGTCGTAGGGCGTGTTGTAGGTGTTTGGAATGTTTTGCCGCGATTTGCTGAATGTTGGAGCAAACAGAAGGTCTGACGGCTGCTGAAACTGCGATTGACAGGCAGCAAGTCCGAAAGAGAGGGCAAGCACCGGTGCGATCCGCAGGCCTGACTTGAGCCGTTTGGCTGTCTGGATAGCGCTACGGATGGGACGGGGCATGGTGAACTCCAGTGATTGTTATGTCGATGCCTGTTGTCGGCATCTCAAAAGTCTGATTTGCAACAGGTTTCTATTGAACTGAAGATCCGGTCAAAATCAAGACACGATCAACTGAACCCTCTCCGTTCGTCAGAACGAAGAGGGAAACACCTGGTTTCGACAGTTTCGATCAACCAGCCAGCTTGAAATCAGCCCTTAGGTAAATGGGTCGATATTCGGCAGGTCGAAGTTGAACGGATTGTCCAGACCCTGGCCTGCATCGTCCCAGGCCTGATAATGACCGTCTTCATGGAGCTGTAGCAGAATAGCTTCAAGCTGGTCATTGAAGTTTCCGAATGCATCCCAGGCTTCACCCATACCGTTGGTAAATCGGGCGATCTCATCGTACAGGCCTTGCGAAAACTCGACGGTTCCTAATTCATCAAGGTCCCTGAACCAGAAATTCATCTCATCCTCGAAGAGATACT
>NZ_JAILWL010000315.1 GCF_025698965.1 Roseibium sp. | reverse complement strand
TGGTTCTGCTTCAACCGGGGGCACAGATACGTTCTCCGTCTGGTCATTACTCCCCATCACTGGCGCAGCATTCTATGCTCTGGCACACATCATCACGCGAACACGCTGCCAGCACGTACCGCTAACCGCGCTTTCCCTTTCCCTGAACACAACAATGCTGCTCGCAGGCCTCCTGGTCAGCGGCATGTTGCTGATCTTCAAGCCCTCCGAAGCACTGATTCAGGCCTACCCCTATATCTTCAGCCACTGGTCATCTGTAACCATGACTGACTGGTTCGTTCTCGTCCTGCTCGCAGGGTTTGCGGTCTCTATTGGCATGATGCTGGCTGGCGCCTATCAGATGGCTCCACCAGCCGTCATTTCAACATTCGAATACAGCTACCTGGTCTTTGTAACGGTGTGGGACATCGTTTTTTTTGGCCTTACACCGACATTGATGTCGTTGACAGGCATGATCTTGATTGCCACCGCGGGATTGCTGGTATTGCCAGGCAAGAACGAAAACTGAAAACACACCGTGCCGCCAATGCATTGGATCGAGGCTTGGCCCTGATGTCCGTTGAGGGGCACAACGTTGCCGATAGACTGTATTCTGGCCCCCGAAAAGCCGAGTGTTTTCTTCCGCTGGCTGCATTGGCTTGCGCCTGCGGCGCACAACATCTTGGTACGCGAGCCGGCTGATCAGCACAAGAATCTGCTCTGGTCAAATGATCCAGCATTCGAAGGCCGTGCTCTGGACTTGTTATTTCGCTGATGGGGTATCCAGAATCAGAAGTCGCCAGGGATCAAGAAACAAAGATCCTTGGCCATTGTCTCGGCTTTCGCCCACTCGGTCTCGCTAAATGCTCGGTTTCCATTTTCCATCAACATATTCCGCTTCCTCGTCCCCAGGCCAGGGCGGCATCGAAATGCAGATGAACTTCAACGGAAATTCGCCATCGCTGCGGTATTGAAAGGCCGTTCCGACAGGAATGTCTATCGAAACTCCAGGTTCCAGATCAACCGTGGTTTCGGCTGAACCATCGGAACGCCAGATCCGCCCCTTTCCCTCCAGCACATGCCAGAACTCACTGACGGTTTTGTGCCGTGTCGCCCGGTTGATCTGGCCGGGCGGCAGCGTGGAATGGATCATGTTGCCGGTCGGCCCGTCCATGATGAAGCGGATATCGGCCCCGGCCGGAGATTTGGCATCCGGGGTTTCAGGGAGTTCAGTTGTCTTCATCGCGTTTCACCGAGGTTTACGACGTCTTGTTGAAGATCTCCCGGCCGATCAGCATACGGCGTATTTCCGAAGTACCTGCTCCGATTTCGTAAAGCTTGGCATCCCGGAGCAGTCGGCCAGTCGGATACTCATTGATATAACCATTTCCACCCAGCAGCTGGATAGCATCAAGGGCGATCTTTGTTGCGTTTTCCGCAGCATACAGAATTGCGCCGGCTGCATCTTCGCGCGTGGTCTCACCCCTGTCGCAGGCCTTGGCGACCGCGTAGACGTATGACTTGGTGGCGTTCATGGCGACATACATGTCCGCGACCTTGCCTTGAACGAGCTGAAAAGTCCCGATCGGCTGACCGAACTGTTCCCGTTCATGAACATAAGGGATCACCACATCCATTGCCGACTGCATGATGCCAATGCATCCTGCAGCCAGAACCGCACGCTCATAGTCCAGTCCGGACATCAAAACGTTGACGCCTTTGCCGACTTCTCCCAGAACGTTTTCTTCCGGTACTTCGCAATTCTGGAACACCAGCTCCCCGGTCTCGGAACCGCGCATTCCAAGCTTGTCGAGCTTTTGCGCAACCGAAAACCCAGGAAAGTCCTTCTCGACAAGAAATGCCGTGATGCCTTTTGGTCCGGCATCGGGATCCGTCTTGGCATAGATGATCATAGTATCGGCTGAGGGACCATTGGTGATCCACATTTTCGAACCGTTCAGAATGTAACGGTCACCCTTTTTCTCGGCGCGCAGTTTCATCGAGACCACGTCCGATCCCGCTCCCGGCTCCGACATCGCCAGAGCGCCAAGATGCTCTCCGGTGACCAGTTTTTCCAGATACCGCTTTTTCTGGCTCTCATTTCCCCAGCGGCGCAACTGATTGACACAAAGATTGGAATGGGCGCCGTAACTCAGACCTATGGAAGCAGAGGCACGGCTGACTTCCTCCATGGCGATGCAGTGTTCCAGATAGCCGAGACCGGATCCACCCCACTCCTCCTCGACGGTAATACCATGCAAACCGAGTTCACCCATTTCGGGCCAGATCTCGCGGGGAAACCAGTCTTCCCGGTCGATCTTTTCCGCCAAGGGCGCTATGCGGTCCTGACTGTAGGACCGAACGGTGTCGCGCAGCATGTCGGCGGTTTCGCCAAGATCGAAATTGAAACCCGGAAAATCGTTACGGATCATAGTTGTTTCCTCCAAGGCTCCTGTTTTCAGGAGCTCACGTAGCGAATGTAATCACTCAGGACACCAATACGGTCATACAGCAGCCGTGCCCTTTCATTGTCCTGATTGGTGTGCCAGTAGACAGCGCCGCTGGCTCCAGGCTCAGCCTCGGCAGCGGCATAAACGGCCTCGATCAGCTTGCGACCTACACCGCCCCCACGGATATCCGGACTGACATAAAGATCTTCCAGATAGCAGGTCTGTTTGAGCGACCAGGTGCTGTCATGAAAAAGGTAATGAACGAAGCCGACCAGCCTGTCGCCCTTGACCGCGACAAAGGCATCATGAAATCCCGTCGCCAAAAGCCGCTTGAACAATTCATCCGTCTGTTCCGGTGGGAGTTCCTGCTGGTAAAATTCCAGATAGCTTTTCCAGAGTTGCTCCCAGGCAGCTTTGTCCGTTACCCGCAGCTCGCGAATAGAAACTTCACCCATAACTCAGTCCTTCATTCCGGCGACACTCACGAGCGTGAACAAGCCGGTTGCAACATGCACCTGGTCACCGTCGTCAAGTCCGTAGACGTCGGCCTTTGAAATCGTGAGCGTTCGGCCGGATTTCACCACACGGCCGCGTGCCAGCAGAGTTTTTTGCCTGGCAGGATTGAGCAGGTTGATCTTGTATTCACTGGTCAAGACCCCGAACCCTGCGGCAAACAGGGTCAAGGCCGCATAGCCGGCTGCACTGTCCGCAATCGAGGACGTTGCGCCAGCGTGAAAAAATCCGTGTTGCTGCGTCAGCTCGTCCCGCAATCTCAATTCGAGATCGACACCACCGGGTGACAAGTGCGTCATCTCCGCACCAAGAAAATCCATGAATTTTTGGGCAGCAAAACTTGATCTGACACGGGTTTCCCAGTCGGGATCCCTCGGGGAAAGCTCCATCAGACCTCCTCCGAATTCATCTTCTTGCCAAGTACCGTGATTCTCTCTCTGGCACCGGCCTCAACCTCATCCAGTTCCAGCAACGTCAGCTCAATATCGCGCTGTTTCTCCAGCAGCTCTTCACGGCGCGCCGCGATCCTGTCTAGCAACAAATGCAACTGCCCACTCTCGCCCGGTGCGCTGCCATACATCTCGATCATTTCCTTGATCTCGTTCAAGGAAAAACCAAGTCTCTTGCCGCGAAGGATGAGTTTGATGCGGGTTCGATCACCGGGCGTGTACAGGCGCTGCCGGCCGCGCCGGTGCGGCGACACAAGCCCCTGTGCCTCATAAAAGCGCAAGGTGCGGGTGGTGATGTCGAATTCCTTGGTCAACTGGGTGATAGTAAAATAGCGCTGCATGCCCGTTCCTTTTGAGGGCACAGTTTCCGCTTTTTACGTTAAAGTCAATAGACTGATTTTATCTATTATTTTACAATATCTTATAAAATTTCACCTCAAGCTATCCAGTGTCATTCCAGACGCCAGGACATTCAGATCCACATTGCCTTCGATGCCTTTGACAGAGCCGCTGTCCTGATATTGCCAGAGCGACCAATTGGTCACATAAGCGGGCGAATGCCAGATCGAACGCGCCCAGAATCTACGATTCAGCCCCTGCCCTTTCAAATAACTGAGATAGAATTCTTCGGGCGCATAAAGGATCACCTGCTTGCCCCGTTCGCGTTCCACGAGTGCCGCGAAATCACTGACTTCCTGAAGCAGTTCCTCGACAGCAGGTCTGCGGTCGCAATTGCCCAAGAATTCGAGGTCGAGCGCGGGTGCAAGCATTCCCGGGTCCTCCGGAAGCACGCTGAGGAAGTTTCTGGCCTGGTCGAGCCCCGGGCTGCACAGGCTGAAATAGTGGTAAGCACCGCGCTGCACCCCCTCAGAGCCTGCTCCGGCCCAGTTTCTTGCAAACGCGCTATCTCTGAAGTCCTTGCCTTCGCTCGCTTTCATATAGGCAAAGGAAACATCGTCTCCGGCAACCTGTGCCCAGTCAATTTCGCCAAGATGATGCGACACGTCGATCCCGCGGATTGGAAAATCGTCCCGGTCCGGTTCCCAGTTCATGAAGAAAAAGGCCGCTCCAACAATTGATATGACGCCACCGACGACAATGTAGAACAATGTCCGCAATGTTGCTTGCAAGAATTTCATTCTGCCACCCGAAACAGAGAAACAGAGCTACCTTGTCGCAAAGTTCTTAAAAATCACGATAGAAAATTCGGCCATAGAGGCGCAGCCGCAAGTTCAAGAATGTTTCCGTCGGGATCCTTGAAGTAAAGACTTGTACCTCCGGCAGGCCAGACGACCTCGCTTGTAATCAAAACGCCCTGCTCAGCCAGATAGTCTCTCCAGGGTTGCAGCTGGCTGTCGGAAATGCGGAATGCGAAGTGACCGTGCCCGGACGTATCATGCCCAGGAACTGTGCCGCCGGGCGTCACTACATCTTCCCCGGTATGCCCCCGATGAAATACCAGCAACGTCTGCGCAGGACCGCAGTCGTAGGCGTAAAGCCGTTCGCCCGCGACCATTCGCTTCAATCCCAATACTCCGGAATAAAATGCATGCGCCGCCTCCATATCATCAACATAGACTGTCGTTTCCAAAATTCCGTCGATGACTGGTCGCTGCATTTCGTCACAATTCCACTCTGGCTCCTGCGGGAAACAAGTCAGCCCGGACCCAAATACAGGCTGAGATCCACATCTTCAGGTGCGGATCAGATTGCCAGTTTGACCCCATTCTGCTCAAGGACTTCTGCAGTTCGTGCCAGATCGTTGCTGCCTGCGGCAATTTCACGATCAAGCGCGCTAAACATCTCGATGGCCTGCGTGCCTTCACCGGTTATTTCCAGAACGTCAGCGCCCCCCTTGCAAAAGGTGAAACTGTGAACGGTACCTGCCGGAAAATGCACCAGGGTTCCCGTCACCGCGCGCTTTGTCTTGCCTTCGAAAGTAAATTCAACCTCACCTCTGATCACAAAAAAGGATTCATCCCATTGATGACTATGTGGCGGCGGACCATTGCCTTCATGCCCTTGGACCAGGGTGATCGCATAGCTGCCCGTGGTT
Organism: Roseibium sp.; assembly: GCF_025698965.1. Lineage (GTDB taxonomy): Bacteria > Pseudomonadota > Alphaproteobacteria > Rhizobiales > Stappiaceae > Roseibium. The sequence continues at coordinate 2,365 of NZ_JAILWL010000315.1, read as the reverse complement.
TCCCGTCGGGCCAGGACATTGATCTTGTCTCCCATGACATTCAGGGCGTCAGCGTACTCGGCAGGTGAAATGGAAAATGGTTTTGTCATTTCCAGACCTCCAGGTGAGATGATGGTTGGTATTCACCTCTGGTAAAACTAGTCTATCTGCTCCAAAAAGCACTGCAACCCGTCTGCATCAGCGGTTCCGGTCACGAATACGCTTGCAAGAGGACGTTTGAGGTTCGGCGCACCCCGTTATTGACAATCATTTCAGAGCTCTGACCGCCCTATTACTGACGCAGAACGTCCCTAGGCATATCCTCAGAAGCGGAAGGGGAAGCCGATGAAGCGTCGAAATTTTCTGATTGGTTCGGGAATGCTCGCAGGAGCAGGTTTGCTGCTGGCAGCCAGACTTCCAGAGAACCCGTTGAAAACACTCGCGCAGGCGAGCACCTCTTTGTCTGAAGGCCGGGGTTCGGCCACACAGTCTGCAGGCATGTCCCCCTACGCATTGAAACCAAGCCCTTGGGCTGAAAAACTCATTTCAGCCGCAGAAAGTCAAATCGGCGTAACCGTGATCTACGACCCAGCTTATGTCGGCCTCGGTTTCCCGGGAGGCGATATTCCTAGAGAGCGCGGTGTCTGTACGGATGTCGTCATTCGCGCCTATCGCGATGCCTTTGACCTGGACCTGCAAAAAGAAGTCAACGCAGACATGAAGGCGCACTTCAGTTCCTACCCCAAAATCTGGGGTCACAAACGCCCGGACAGAAACATAGATCATCGACGTGTACCGAACCTTCAGACCTTTTTCCGTCGACAAGGAGCGGACCTGCCGGTCAGCGACCAACCGGACGATTACCTGCCGGGAGACATCGTTTCCCAGATGTTGCCCGGAAGTCTTCCGCATATGGCCATTGTCACACACCGACGTTCGACTGACGGTAAACGGCTCTTACTGGTTCACAACATCGGCGCCGGAACCCGGCTCGAAGACCGGCTTTTCGACTTCGAAATCACCGGGCGATACCGTTACCGGCCAGGCACCAGCAGTTAAGGCTTCCAGCCTGCGGATGACCTGTGCGTCAAAGCATCGCCAACTTGCCGAAATCTAGCCTGTCAACCGAACCTCCGGTCCGCCCCTTTCGGCACGGACCGGAACCGGATCAGACAAGTCTCAGCTTGACGTCAATGTTGTTGCGGGTGGCATTGGAATACGGACAAACCTGATGCGCCTTGGCAACGAGGTCGTCAGCGACGGCCTTGCCCAGACCGGGAAGTGAGATTTCAAGTGCCACTTCGAGGCCAAAACCGCCTTCCGAACGCGGACCGATGCCAACCGTTGACGTGATGGACGTATCAGCTGGTATGGCAATTTTATCCTGCCCACCGACGAATTTCAGTGCGCCGATGAAACAGGCTGCGTAACCGGCAGCAAACAGTTCTTCGGGATTGTTGCCTTCACCACCGCCGCCACCAAGCTCTTTCGGCGTCGCCAGTTTCACCTGGAAGGATCCACTCAGGGTTTCTGCGGTTCCATCGCGGCCACCCGTTGCTTTTGCACGCGTTTCATAAAGCACATCAACAGCCATTGTTAGCTCCACTTTCTTCGGTTTATGGTTCATATCAATTTAAAATCGTCTTCGATTTAATCGTGTACGATATAATTTACTCACATATACCTTCACCTTGAATGGGTCAACATATTGCGACCATATCGCGCACGATTTATAAGTTGCCGGATGAACGAGACGAAAAATCAGATGTCTCTGTTGGACGCGATCGGTTTGTCCGCGCCCGAAGAGACCCAAAAACCCAAAAAGAACACTTCAACGGATGCGGAAACAAAGACCGCAAAACCGAAGAAAAAGAAGCCTGCGAAATCCAAGGAGAAAGCGCATCTCGCGGCAGACGCCGAGAATATTGAGGCAGAAGCAGAGGTAACGGATCCGCCAGAAGCTGTTGTCAAACAGGAAGTTGACGGCCTCATCGCGGCCACCTCTGTCTCGAGTGAAAAGCCGCAGGTTTCAACAGCCGACGTCGCCGACGCGCCGTCGCTCGACAAGTATATTTGCTTTGCGCTTTATTCAGCGAACCACGCAATGCATGGCGTTTACAAAACCCTGCTAAAGGAAGTCGGCCTGACCTACCCGCAATTCCTTGCGATGACGGTTCTTTGGGAAACAAACAATGTTCCTGTTGGAGCAATCACCTCGAAACTGCAGCTCGACACCAATACGCTGACGCCTCTCCTGAAACGACTTGAATCCATGGGACTGTTGACCCGGACACGCAACATCAAGGATGAGCGCCAGGTGATTTTGAAACTGACCCGCAAAGGGCGCGCATTGCAGAAAAAAACCGAGCATTTCAGCCACTGCATC
>NZ_JAILWL010000314.1 GCF_025698965.1 Roseibium sp. | reverse complement strand
GTGCGCGTAGCAGCCTATCGATGTCGGGCGCGGTGTCGGTGTGCCCATAGCTCAGCTGGATAGATCGCTGTCCTCCGAAGGCAGAGGTCTCAGGTTCGAATCCTGATGGATGCGACAACTATTGTTGGATTTCACAGAACGTTGGAGAAAATCCAAATTAGTTGGATAGCTTTCAAGCTCTCGCCAGCCTGTGAACTGCACAGTTTTACGTGCGCCACATCCTTTGACCTCGCCAAGCACCTGTCATTCATACATTTTATGCCCTCCGAAGGCAGAGGTCTCAGGTTCGAATCCTGATGGGTGCGCCATTTATTTCAAAGACTTAAGCGCACTGAATTCTTTCATTAAAATTTCGAGTCACCACCCAGTCACCACGCTTATGGTAAACGCTTGTTAACGTTAGACCTCTGCCTTTGGGTGATTCTTGGACTGATAATTAAATGAGCCGCCATGAAAAAGCGCGAATTGGTATCGCGCCGTCAGCCGCCTCGCCATACTGATCGCTACGAATGCTTATCAACGATACAGCAGAAGAATCGGACTGTTCGAACCACCCCAGCAAAACTGCTCACGTAGCTCAGGGAAATCGGCTGCAAACAGCATAGCTTGCAACCAGCCGCTACAGCCTTACCGACAAATAAATAGGCCATGGCGATTTCAGAGAGTGGGCTTCTAAGCGCATTTCCGTTCACTCATGCTGGCCTGGCTCATTCTTCCAGCGCTTAGAGATCATCCGCTTCACGAAGCCCGTACCTGGAACGCGAACGCTATACAGCCCTCTTACAGAGAGAGGGCGCAAGCCAGACGCGAAATGCTGTTCACAGCCGGGCATGCAGACACTATGAGTCTGCGCCCAACATTCGCTTGATTGATGAAATCTCACTCGAGTGAGCAGCGCAGCACTGCGCCTCAGCAAAAGCCGTTTAGTAGGGTTTGCTCAGAGTTCAGGCTTATCCCACCAGTGGGAACAAACATGTTGCAAGTGCGTCATAAAAAAAATCTGGCGCTCAACCTTATATTTTGGTTATCTAGAAATGAATTTTACCGTCTAGGGGGAAGATGGGTGGCATCATGGACGGCAGTGCACACCATTTAAAACTTGAAGAGTTTCCCATGAATGAGGACCGCCCCTGGTTGCAAAGGGCGTCCAAGCGCGTGCTCGATATAAGCCTTGCACTCGCAGGGCTCATAATCCTGAGCCCTGTTCTGATAACAATTGCCGCCCTTGTACGTCTGCAAGACAAGGGTCCAGCGATCTTTGCACACACTCGCATTGGCCAGAACGGCGAACCGTTCAGGTGCTATAAATTTCGCTCCATGGTGATTGACGCCCCGCATCGTTTAGAGCGCCTCTTGGCAACAGACCCTGAAGCTGCAGCGGAATGGGCTCGTGATCAGAAACTCCGCAAAGACCCTCGCATCACAAAGCTTGGTGGATTTTTGCGCCGCTCTAGCCTTGATGAGTTTCCTCAGCTTCTCAATATCCTGCGTGGTGAAATGTCTGTAGTCGGCCCCCGTCCCATCGTGATGGATGAGGCGAGACGGTATGGAAACAAATTTGAAGCTTACAAGGCCGTGCGACCTGGCGTGACCGGGTTGTGGCAGGTGAATGGCCGTAATGATGTGAGCTATAATGAGCGCGTCGAGATGGATGCGCGATATGCTCGAGAGTGGACGGTGCTGGGCGACATCTGGATCATCATAAAGACAATCCCGGCAGTCTTACTTAGCCGAGGGGCGAGCTAAGAAGGATGAACCGAGTGATTGTCGACAATCGGCGTTATCGGGTAGTTGGGCTTGCTTCCAATCTTTTCCTTTCGCGAAAGGGCGACAATCAAAGCTTTATGTCGATGAGCATAAGCAAGAGCCTTCTGGCGGAGGCTCGGGTCGTCACGTTCTCGATCTTGCATGCGGCCTTCTGAACCGGGGTCACGATGTAATTGTCGTCTGGTCGCAGGTCAGAGCAGAAACAAAATTTGCCGCTGCATTGACTGAGTTGCTGGGTGACAGGGCCATCGTCGTCAATATGAGACGCGCTGTTGGAGTGCACGACTGGTCGAGTTTGCGAGCACTCGCCCGCTACATCCGACAAACCGGCCCATACGATGTCTTGCATGGTCACAGTTCTAAGGCGGGCGCCCTGATCCGGCTCCTGCCGCGGAGCCTGCCGGGGGTGCGAATCTACACACCGCACGCCTTACGCACCATGGACCCACACGTGTCGAGACCCGCAGCAATGCTTTACGGGGCTGTGGAGCGCTTTCTCGCCCGGCACACTGACGCGCTGATTGCAGTGAGCGGCGCGGAGGCGCGGCACGCAGCAGAGTGCGGGCTGCGGCCGCTATGTCTCGAGACCGTCGTTAATGGCGTCGACTCGATCACCGGTGAAGACCGGGCTCGGGTGCGTAAACAATGGGGCGTTGCTCCAGATGCGATTGTGGCGGGATTTGTCGGCCGATTCACTCCGCAAAAGGATCCGGTCCGCTTTTCCGAGGCGCTGTCTATGGCGCGTGACCGCGTCCCGAATCTCGTCGGTGTGATGATGGGCGACGGTGAACTGCGCGCCGCGATTGAAACGGCCGGTGACGCGGAGGCTCTGCGCATGCCCGGCTGGGTCGATGCACGAGTCGCTCTTTCTGGGCTCGATATGCTGGTCATGACGAGCCGGTACGAGGCGATGCCCTACTCGCTTCTCGAAGCGCTTTCCGCTGGCCTTCCCATTCTTTCAACTGAGGTCGGCGGAGTGGATGAAACAGTTATTGATGGGGAAAATGGCCGCCGCTTTGCTAATACCGCGTCCAGCGCAGAGATAGCAAACGTGTTAGTCGCGGCAGCATCCGATCGTCAGCAACTCACCCGATGGGGCGCGGTCTCGCGTGAGCGAGCGAGCCGCTACACTATCGAAAATATGACCAACCAAACAGAAGCAATTTACCGTCGCGCTATTGAGCGGCGGGCGGCCAAAATTCTGCTGACTAATTAAATGAGCGTCTTCGCCATCATTCCCGCCCGCTACGGCTCGTCGCGCTTTCCCGGAAAGCCGCTGCACGAGATCGCCGGCCTGCCCATGGTCGAGCGCGTCCGGCGCCTGGCGGTCGCCGCGCCGGGCGTCGACCGGGTCCTGGTCGCGACCGACGACGAGCGTATCGCCCAAACGGTCGAGAACTTCGGCGGCGAAGCGGTCATGACGTCGCCCGACTGCCGCAACGGCACCGAGCGGGTTCACGATGCGGCGAGGACCTTCGCGAAGGCCGACGATGTCTTACTGAACCTTCAGGGCGACGCGCCGCTGACGCCGCCTTGGGTGATCGATGCGGCCGCCGCGGTCATGAAGGCCGACCCCGCACTCGCGATGGCCACGCCCGCGGTCGAACTTTCCGGGCAAGACCTCGAACAGATGAAGGCAGCCAAGCGCGCCAGCGAGGTGGGTGGCTCCACGGTCGTTTTCGACCGGAATATGAATGCCTTGTACTTCTCCAAGGCGATCATCCCCTTCCAGCGCCACCCCGAGGCCGGAACCCCGGTCTACAAGCATATCGGGTTGTACGCCTATCGCTTCGCCACGCTGGAACGCCTAGTCGCGCTCGAACCCTCGCCGCTTGAAAAGGCGGAAAGTCTAGAGCAGTTGCGCGCGCTGGAAAACGGCATCTCGATCCGTATCGTGCTGACCGATTACCGTGGTCGTACACCGTGCTCGGTAGATTCTCCGCGCGATGCCGAGATCGCGGCCCGAATCATCGCGCGCGAGGGGGAAATCGTCTGAGATGCTGCTGATACTGGCCCGTCACGGAAATACGTTCGGCCCCGGGGACACCCCGGTCTGGGGTGGCGCACACGAAGACCTTCCCCTGGTGGAAAGCGGGCTCGAGCAATCGCGCGAGATCGGCCGCGCGATCCGCGATGCCGGCCTAGTGCTGGACCGCATCCTGGCCGGACCTCTCAAACGCACGCGGACGGGGGCCCGCCTCGCGGCGGAAAAATGTGGTTTCGCCGGAGAGGTGGAGATCGACGAGCGCCTCAAAGAGATCGATTACGGCGTCTGGGGCGGCAAGACCGACGGCGAAGTCGCCGAACAATGGAACCAAGGTACGATCGACGCTTGGCGCGAGCGCTCGATCCCGCCGGAGGGCGCGGGCTGGTCGCCCTCCCCGGCCACCATCCAGGCGGATGTGCGCGCCGTCTTGGCGAGCGTGACCCGTAATCTGTCACAGGACAATAAGGTGCTCATCGTCACGTCCAACGGCATCCTGCGCTATTTCCACAAACTGCTCGCCGAGGACGGTGCCGCGCAGGGATCGACTAACGTGAAGACCGGCCATATGTGCGCCTTTAATGTTACGCGAGCCGAAGCAACGTTGTCGGTATGGAATGCGGATGCCTCAGAATTTAGAAGCGTTATGGCAAAAAGCTTGGAAAATTAGGCGAGAGGGCGGCGTTTGTGTCTGACTTAGCGGAAAACGACCCACGTCCGGACGACGAGTTGGATTGCTTTAAGCGTGTTATTCAGCTTGAAGCAAAGGCGTTAGAGGCGCTTGCTAATTCCCTGGATTCCTCAGCGACCGCAGCAGTCGAACTGATTTGGAAAACTCGCGGCCGGGTGATTTGTGCAGGCGTAGGCAAATCAGGTCATGTTGCTACTAAAATTGCCGCAACTCTTGCTTCAACCGGAACCGCGGCACAATTCGTCCACCCCTCAGAGGCGAGCCATGGCGATCTCGGCATGATAACTCAACAGGATAGCGTTATCGCATTGTCGAAGTCAGGCGAGACGCGAGAGCTCAGTGATCTCCTTGCGTACTGCAAGCGATTTGGCATTCCTCTCTTGGGCCTAACTGCTAGGCGGGAGAGCACGCTGGGGAAACTGGCAGACATTGTTCTGCTTATTCCGGAGATAGAAGAAGCTTGTGGTGAAACCCGTGCCCCTACAACATCCACTACTATGATGATGGCGTATGGCGATGCCCTTGCGGTGGCGCTGATTGAGCGGCGCGGGTTCACGGCGCAAGCTTTTAGCCGATACCATCCCGGCGGGTCGCTTGGAGCAGCGTTGGCAAAGGTCGAAGACCTTATGCACGTCGGCCATGCAATTCCCTTGGCACAAGTCGGTGATCCGATGAGCGAAGCGCTTATCGAGATGAGCAGCAAGGGATTTGGTTGCGTCGGTGTCGTCGATCAAATTGGTCAGCTGGCAGGAGTCATCACCGACGGCGACTTAAGACGAAAGATGTCCGGAGACTTAACAAGTCAATTAGTCGACAATGTCATGACAACTCCGGCGAGGAGTGTTTCGACTGGAACTCTCGCAGCTGAAGCGCTCCGCATCATGACGTCGGGGAAAACGAAAGTAACTAGCCTTTTCGTTTGTGACGGTAAGCAACGTACCATGGGATTACTCCACATCCACGACCTGCTGAGGGCAGGCCTGGCTTAGTGGGCCGAGGAGAAATAATGAGCAGAGTCAAATCAGTCATCTCAGTGCCTTGCCCGCGAGCAGCGAACGTTGAAATCGGAAACGACCGCCCGCTTACAATCATCGCGGGCCCGTGTCAGCTGGAGAGTCGTCAACATGGGCTTGAGGTATCGGCAGCGCTCAAAGAAATATCGCAGCGAACTGGCGTTCGCATCATCTATAAAACGTCATTCGACAAAGCAAACCGCACAAGCATCGAGGGGCATCGCGGCATGGGGTTAAAAGCCTCCCTGCCAGTTTTCGCAGAAATCCGAGAAGCTACGGGGCTTCCGATCCTGACAGACGTACACACTGCGGAGCAATGTGCAATGGCGGCGGAAGCCGTCGACATCCTTCAAATTCCAGCTTTCCTGTGCCGGCAAACTGACCTTCTCATTGCTGCTGCGCGTACCGGGAAGCCGATCAACATCAAGAAGGGTCAGTTTTTAGCGCCCTGGGACATGAAAAACGTTATCGAAAAGATCGTTAGCGCCGGAAATCCCAATGTTATGGCATGTGAGCGAGGGGTCAGCTTTGGTTACAATACGCTTGTTGTAGACATGCGATCGATCCCCATAATGAAGGAAATTGGCTGTCCAATAGTCTTCGACGCCACCCATTCGGTCCAGCAACCTGGAGGGCAAGGCAGCTCATCGGGCGGGCAACGAAAATTCGCCCCTCATCTCGCCCGGGCCGCTGTGTCGCTGGGGCTTGCAGCCGTATTCATGGAAACGCATCCAGACCCGGATCGCGCACCCAGTGACGGCCCGAATATGATCCCGCTAAACAAATTCGAACGCCTCATCAATGAGCTTTCACAGTTCGACCAATTGGCTAAGAGCATTGGTCACATCACCTTGTAGAAAATGTCAAATTGTTTGAATGGCTCAATCCGATGAAATCAACCATTTTTGGGATTCTTTCAAAATTGCAGATCAAGGCATCGTGCCTATTGGACGGTGTTAACCAGAAAATGTATGGGCGCCAAGGTCGGAACGTCGGAACTGCATGGCGAGGTTTAGAAATCGTCATTTCTCGAAAACCGCATAGTCTCATTGATATTGGTTCAGGGAGTGGGACGCACGCTGAAGAATTTCGTAAATCCGGGATTAAGGTCAAAACACTTGATTTTGGAAGTTCTGTTTATTCGGCTTCCAGCACAAACCCACCCGACTTTGTCGGGAACTTTTATGACATTCAGATAAACGAAAAATTTGAATGCGTTTGGGCCTCTCATGTCCTTGAACATCAACCAAATGCGGGCCAGTTTCTTAGTCGCTGCAGAGAATTGATCGAAAAAGACGGATATATTGCTGTAACAGTACCACCAGCCAAACCAATTATCGTTGGTGGACACCTTTCGATCTGGAACGAAGGTTTACTAATTTATAATTTAGTGAGATCTGGTTTCGACTGTTTGAATGCAACGGTTGTGCGGCATGGGTATAACATAACGGTGATTGCGCCGCTCGCACAGGATGTGCCACAAAGTGCTACATTTGACAGTGGCGATTTAGCCGACTTGAGAGGACGGCTGCCTAAATCACTACGTTGGCTGGATGAAGACGCCTTCTACGGGGGGAGCTTCTTTTGACACAGGCGCAATCGCCCTTGCCGGCCCAAATTTGTGATTTGGATACCTGAAATTCTTGTGCGTCGACCTGATGGTAACAGTCATTCGATTTAGGACCGATAGGACTCATCCATGAGAAGCGTTATAATTGCTTCCGCGACAACACCTGAGGATGTCAAATTTCTGAAGGCGTATGAAACACATAGCTCCCATAAGCTTCTTGTATTGTGTACGAACTTCCTTTCTTGGGCGCTTTCGAAAAAAATTGGCTTGTTGGCCCTTCGGCCACCAAAAAAATTATCAGATGCTCCAATTCATCGCGCCCAAAGTGGCTTCTCAACAATCTCGAAACGGCTCTCAATTGCTGATGCAAACTACGCGGAATACGGCGCATACAAACAACTTTGCTCGATTGACGAGCAGATCATTTATGCGATCATTCCAAGCGGACGTCACGCGCATCAGGTTGGGCTCAGTCGCTTTTGTTTAGAGCAGAAGGTCCCGATGATTTTTCTTGGTTATGGAAATATCGCCGGGAAAACGGTCGTAGACCCATGGGGGACAGATGCAGATGCGCATTTTTACCATCGGCCTAAACAATCGATATCGTGGCTAAAGCAGAATTCAGCTAATCCTTCCGCGCAAGTATTTGATGTTGATCAAACGATCTTAGAAATTCAAGATCGAATTCGTCAAAGAGTTAAGCTTCCACAATCGAAAAGCAAATATTATGCTTTTCAAAAGGATGCTTTATTCACAATCGACTGGATTGCGCAGATGCTTACAAATAGAATAAGCGATCGACGCCCGTACCCAGGCGAAA
>NZ_JAILWL010000313.1 GCF_025698965.1 Roseibium sp. | reverse complement strand
GCGATTGAACATTGTCCTCCGGGCACGTCGATCGTCGTGAATTGTCATCAGGAAAATCCCGATATCGTTCTCAGTGTCGCGGACAATGGTCCAGGAATTCCGGAAGACGATCAGGAACGGGTGTTGAAACCGTTCGAACGGCTTGACAGTGCCCGTACCAAACCGGGTAGCGGATTGGGGCTTGCGATGGTTGCCGCAATCAGTGAGCACCACGGAGCAACGGTCACCTTGCAGAGTGCCGGACCAGGACTGCGTGTCGTCATGAGATTTCCCGTGCGGTCCGCGACCGATTCAAATTCCTGAAATTTCAATAGAACTCCAGTTCCGGGCGACGGTGTCCAGACTGCGCGCGAAGTCGGGATCTGAATTCTCAACTATAATTAAACTTCGCAACAGGCGCAGTTAAAGCGCGCACCCCATTCTCCATTGCGTTCAAGCAAATGCCTGCTGTCGGGTATCGGAGGAGTATGGCTCGTATGATCGGAAAACTGCCGATTTCACTGCGCAATGCCGCAAGGGTGTTGAAGACGAAGATCCATACATTTTCAGGTTTCGCAGCAGGTTCGCGTTCCAACACCGAATTCAAACCGCGGCAAACGGATGTCTGTCGGGCGCAAATGCCTACCGAGCAGTACGTTTCCGGCGACCGCGACGTCACATTTTGAAAGGACGTCTGATTATGAACCTGCATGTCTCTGCTGCCACGACAAGCACCAAAGGTGATGTTGCCCAGTATCTGCGCGATTTCATGAACTCGCGGATCATCGGACAGCAACAGTTCGTCGACCGCATCCTGCTCGGCCTGTTCAGCGATGGCCATGTGCTGGTCGTCGGGGCTCCGGGTCTGGCGAAAACCAAGGCCGTTAATGCCCTCTCGGAAGTTATCGACTGCGACGCGAAGCGTGTCCAGTTCACGCCGGATCTCTTGCCGAGCGACCTGACCGGAACGGACGTCTATCGTGCCGAACTCGGTGAGTTCAATTTCCAGGAAGGTCCGCTATTCAACAGCCTGATCCTGGCTGATGAAATCAACCGTGCCCCAGCCAAGGTGCAATCGGCGCTCTTGGAAGCCATGGCGGAAAAGCAGATTACCGTGGGGGGCACCACGCACCAACTGCCCGATCTCTTCATGGTGCTCGCGACCCAGAACCCGATTGAACAGGAAGGCACCTATCCGCTGCCTGAAGCACAGCTCGACCGTTTTCTTCTTCAGGTCAATGTCGACTTCCCGTCAGCTGAAGCCGAACGCGACATTTTGAAACTGGTGCGGGGCGAAACATTTGGCGAGATCCGGAAACCCGAGCGCAAGATCGGTGTCGACGAAATCTTTGACGCGCGCAGGCAGGCAATGGAAACGCATGTTTCCGAAGCGCTGACCGAATACATCATCCAGCTTGTTCAGGCGACCCGCAAACCCGGTGCGTATGGAGAGGACCTGTCTCGCATGATCGCCTATGGCGCATCTCCGCGCAGCACGATTGCGCTTGATCGCTGTGCCAGGGTTCACGCCTGGATGCGTGGTTCTGATTTTGCGACCCCGGCGGACGTGCAGGCCATTCTTCACGACGTATTGCGGCATCGGATCATCCTGAGTTTTGAAGCGGAAGCCGACGGTGAAACACGTGACGGTTTCATCGATGCGCTTATCGATCGCGTCCCGGTCAGCTGAGGATAGATTATGACGGAACACCGCACATATGCGGCGGGCGTGGAAGCAAGCACGGCGGAACTGATCCGTGCCCGCCCACCCAGGGCAACATCGGGTTTTGCGCCGTCCGGCCGCGTCAGCACACATCAATGGGGAACCAATCGCTCGGTTTTCAGAGGCCGGGGGATGGAATTTGCCGAGTCCCGGGAATACCAGCCGGGAGACGATGTCCGCAGTATCGACTGGCAAGTGACCGCCAGGACAGGTCGTACTCACACCAAACTCTTCCAGGAGGAGCGGGAACGACCGGTTCATATATTGCTGGACCTGCGCGAAATGATGCAATTCGGCAGCCGGGTGCGGTTCAAGTCGCATCTCGCGGCCGAAATCGCAGCCAAGCTGGCCTGGATCGGCCATGATGGCGGTGACCGGGTCGGTGGCCTCATTCTGACGAGACATGGCGTCCGGGACTTTCGCGGTGCACGGACACGCCGCGCGGTGCTGAGATTTATCGAAGCAATCTCTGAAGAAACCCGTCAGGACCGGAACACCGCCAAGGAACTGGCACTTGCCGACGGCATTCGCAGATTGCGGCATGAATGCCGGCCGGGTGCGCTGGCCTTTATCGTCAGTGACTTTTCGGATTTCGACAAACGTTGCGAACAGGAGTTGCGGCGCCTGTCCAAGAGCCCGCATGTCACCAACATCATGGTGAGCGATCCGCTTGACAGCGAATTGCCACCGAAGGGGGGGCGGATCAGCGATGGCAGCAGGGCTGTTTCACTGTCCGGCCTGAAGCGGAATGCCCTCAAGGATTATTCCGATTCCTTTTGCGACCGGCGCGAACGGTTGGAGCTGACATGTCGGCAGCGGGCCATGGCGTTCCATGCTCTATCGACACCTGATGATCCGAAATCACTTCTCTATGTCAAAGGGACAGAGCCTGGACGGAGGTCGTCATGACACCAGAGTTCTCACCACACATTCTGGCTCAGCTTGACCAGTTGCGGGACATCCGACTTCCGGCCCCTGTTTCCTGGTGGCCGCTGGCTCCGGGATGGTGGGCGGTAGCAGCCTTCATTCTGGCGGCGTGTACTGCCGTTACGACGTGGTCGATCCTGCGTCGACGGACGGTCCGATATGCAGCCCTGAAAGAACTTGAAACGCTTCGCCAAAAAGAAACACCGGTCGACTTCTCGGCATTGGCAACCGACGTGTCCGCCCTGTTGCGCCGCGTTGCCATACGGTTGAAGGGGCACAGTGTCGGCATTCTGAGCGATCGTGACTGGGCTGACTATCTGAGCTCGGGCAAGAACGGCATGCCGCAGCAGACGGCGGATCTTCTGGCACAGGCTCCCTACGCTCCTTCAAAACCTGCATCCGATGCAGACAAGAAAGTTCTGGTCGAGGCGGCCGAACGCTGGATCAGGAGGTTCGCATGATTACGTTCCTGTGGCCCTTGGCATTTCTTGCGTTACCGCTGCCATTCATCCTTCGCTTTTTCCTGAAACCGGCCGATCCGGGTGTATCCGGTGCGTTGCGTGTTCCGTTCTTCAAATCCGTATTCGGTGCGGCCGCCGGTGGTGCGGGAACCGAGAATCGCAGCGCCTGGAAACTGGTTCTGGCATCGCTCATCTGGGTATTGCTTGTGACCGCTCTGGCACGCCCTGCCTTTGTCGGTCCGGAGGTGCCTCTTCCAGCGGAAGGCCGTGACGTGATGCTGGCCATTGATCTGTCGGGATCGATGGATGAGCAGGATTTTGAAGTCGGTGGCCGTCCTTCCACCCGATTGCACGTTGTAAAATCGACAGCCGACACGTTCATTGAAAGCCGGAAGGGAGACCGGGTCGGTTTGGTTCTGTTTTCCGACCGGGCCTATCTGCAGGCACCCCTGACGTTCGACCGGGACGCGGTTCGCGACCTGCTGGACGAGGCCGAAGTTGGTTTGACCGGGCAGAAAACCGCCATTGGCGACGCGATTGCGATTTCGCTGAAAAGGCTGAAGGATCGCCCGGAAAACGGTCGTGTTCTGGTGCTCCTGACTGATGGTGCAAACAATTCCGGTGTGATGGAGCCGCTAAAGGCCGCGACCCTTGCACAGGAACTTGGCATCAAGATCTACACGATCGGCGTCGGCGCAAATTCGATGATGGTCGATACCGGATATGGCCGGCAGCTGGTCAATCCATCAGCGGACCTCGATGAAGGCGTTCTGACGGAAATCGCGGATATGACCGGTGGCAAGTATTTCCGGGCAACAGACGTCAGCGGCCTGGCGACGGTTTACCGTGAAATCGATCGTCTCGAACCTGTTGCAGGCGAGCCGGTGCATATCCGCCCGGAGATCGCCCTTTACTACTGGCCGGCGGGCGTTGCTCTGGTCCTGGCCGGACTTTTCGCTCTGATCCTGATTACCCCAACACCACTTTCACGGCGCCATGGCGCAGTCGGAGGCTGATTGACATGACTTTCTTGCCGGAAAACTTTCATTTTCTCAGGCCCGAGTGGTTATGGGCTCTGGTGCCGGCGGCGGTTCTGGCCGTGCTGTTGTGGAATGGTCGCTTCCGTGGTGCCGGCAGCACATGGTCACGGTATGTCGACGCACATCTGCTCTCGCATCTTTCGGTGCGTGGTGGCAAGCAACGCCGCAGTCGGTTCATTGCGCCAACGGCCTTCGCGACTGTCGTTCTGGTGATTGCCGGACTGGCCGGACCGACCTGGCAGAAATCGGATGTCCCGTCCTTCACCGGCGGCGAACCCGTCGTTGCAGTGCTGAGCCTGGCACAGTCCATGAACGCCAACGACCTGACGCCCAGCCGGTTGAAAAGGTCGGTGCACAAGCTTCGGGATATTCTGGCGCGAACGCAAGGCGACGAGCGAGGTCTGGTCATCTATTCGGATGTCCCGTTCGTTGCCGCACCTTTGACGAACGATGCGCGGGTCATCGAACAGATGCTGCCGGAACTTTCCACGTCACTGATGCCGGTTCTTGGCAACAGGCTGGATCTCGCGATCGGGGAAGCACAGCAGGTTCTGGAAAGAGCCGACGCGAGCCGCGGACAGATCATCGTCATAGCTGACAATGCGGGAAGCGACACTGCGGCAAGTCTTGCAGCGGCCAGCGCTGCAAGCCGGGCAGGCTATAGCGTGTCCGTACTTGCCGCAGGAACCGAGGATGGAGCGACCCTCCAGACAGCTGACGGGCGTGCAATCAGCAACAGCGAAGGACAAACCTTCATGACCATGCTTTCCAAAGAAAGCCTGGAAGATCTGGCAACTGCCGGTGGCGGCAAGTTCTCCATGGTCACAGCAGGGGACGCGGATCTCAACAGGTTGTTACCGATCGAGGGCCAGTCCATGCACTCCGCCGGTAATGAAAACGAATTCCGGACAGACAGCTGGGTGGATATGGGCTACTGGCTGCTGATCATTCCGGCTCTCCTGGCCCCCTTTGTTTTTCGGCGTGGCGTGCTGATGGGGATCGTGGTCGTCGGAGCCGGCCTTCTGGCACAACCGCAGCAGGCGACCGCCAGCGCATGGGACGACTTGTGGGCGACTCGCGATCAACAGGCGCACACGGCCTTCCGGAACGGCGATTATCAAAGCGCTGCCAGAACCTTCGATGTTCCTGAATGGCAGGCAGGCGCAGCTTATCGCGCGGGCGAATACGAAGCTGCCGTTGCAGCCTATTCGCAATCGGAGGATCCGCAGCGGGACTACAATCTTGGGAATGCATTGGCCAAGTCGGGAGATCTTGAAGGAGCTCTTGAAGCCTATGACCGTGCTCTGGAGGTTGCCCCCGCCGATGAGGATGCACAGTTCAATCGCGATCTCGTTGCCAAACTTCTGGAAGAACAAAAACAAGAAGAAAAGCAAAACCAGGATCAGCAGGAGCAGCAACAAAACCAGAATCAACAAGATCAACAAGATCAACAGGATCAACAGGATCAACAAGGTCAGCAGGGTCAGCAGGGTCAGGAAAACCAGGAGCAGTCATCCCAGGATCAGGCTGGTCAGCAGGATCAGCAGCAAGGTTCCGGGTCCGACAGTCAACAGGCCGAGCAG
Organism: Roseibium sp.; assembly: GCF_025698965.1. GTDB lineage: Bacteria > Pseudomonadota > Alphaproteobacteria > Rhizobiales > Stappiaceae > Roseibium. Next base: position 2,146 of record NZ_JAILWL010000313.1, on the reverse strand, counting down.
GAAAGCGGTGGTGACCAGGCGCAGCAGGATCAGGTCTCCGATCAAAAAGCCAATGAAGCAAAATCCGGTGAACAACCGTCGGATCAACAGCAGACAGATGCTTCGGAAGTTGAACAGCAGTCCGGTGAAGAAGCTCAACCGCAACAGAAACAGGCGGATAACCCTGCAGGCTCTGAACCGGGTGACGAGCAGCAGACCGAAGATCAGGCTGCTGGTCAGGAAGCAGGTGATATGGAGCAGCGAGCTGACACATCGGACTTGAATCAGGCTGAAGCGCAAGCAGACGAACAGGCTGCAAACGAAATGGCGGAAGACGCCACACAGGCTGCAGCAGAAGATTTGCAGCAGAGCATGGGGCAACAGGCAGCGGATGCTGCTGAAACCGAGGTGCAGCCGGACAACTTGCAGGAAGAAAACGTGCTTTCGCGCCTGTTTTCAGAAGCGCTTTCCGGCAATGGCGATGACCAGGACGAACCGGTCGCAGAAGCCTATTCGCGGACTCCGCCACCGGTTGACCAGGCCGTCGAACAGCAGCTGCGCCGGGTGCCGGACGATCCGTCAGGACTACTCCGAGCCCGTATCCATCAACATTATGCGCGGCTTCGCGCTGCCCAGTAAGTGAGGTTGAAACCATGAAACGAACCGGTATCAAAAAAGCCCTGCTTGCAGCCGCACTCACGCTTGCGGTGAGCCATGGCGCTCTGGCGGCAAGCCTGAATGCGCGTATCAATACGGACAAGGTTGCAGTCGGTGATCAGTTTCAGCTGACGCTTTCCACCGATGGAAGTGGCGCGGCCATGCCGGATCTTGCTCCGTTGCAGAAGGAGTTTAACGTTCTGGGAACGTCGAGCTCGATGCAGGCACAGATCATCAATGGTCGTCAGTCGCAACAGCAAAGCTGGATCGTTACCCTGTCACCGAAACAGAAAGGACAACTGACCATTCCAGAACTTTCCTTCGATGGTGCCAGCAGCAGGCCCTTGACCCTGTCGGTGGTCGATCAGGCAGACCTGCCGAAATCTCAAGGCGTTCAGGGTGTTGCGGTTAAAGCGCTGTTGCAGGGTGACCATCACTATCTTTATCAGGAAATCCCCCTGACCGTGCGGATCGAAACATCGGTTCCGTTGAAACGTGCTGAATTGATCGCTCCGAGCGATACGGCCTTTGAACTCACGCCCAATGGTGATGAGCGAACCTCGCAGATCATGCGGGACGGGAAACCGGTGACGGTGATCGAGCGCCAGTACATGCTGCGACCTCAAAAGACAGGTGAGTTGACGATTGCTCCCTTTGTCATTCGTGGCGAGGTGAAAGACCCGAACGCGCGGCAGAGCCCCTTTGACCGCATGGGGATGGGGCGGTCGCTCTTTGACGATTTCCCCTTCAAAGGGAGTGCCTTTGGGGGAGGTGGGTTTGGCGGCAGTCTGTTCGATGACATGTTCTCACCGGGTAAGCCCTTCGCCGCTCGTTCCGACGCAATCAAGATGAGCGTCGAAGGTGGTACGGCCACCGGAGACGAACAGTGGTTTCTGCCTGCTAAAGCCGTAGAACTGATTTCGTCCTGGCAACCCGATCAGCCCGAGTTCAAGGTCGGTGAAGCGGTGACGCGCAAGGTGAGTATCCTGGCATTGGGTGCCAGGCCTGAACAGTTGCCCGATCTCGAGTTTACAAGCCCGGACGGTGCACGGATTTATGTTGACGGGGACACTTCCGACGAATTCAACACGGACGAAGGAACCGTCGGCAGGCGGGAAATTGTCACCTCCATCGTTCCAACGTCGGGTGGTGAGGTAGTGCTGCCGGAAATTGCCCTGAAGTGGTGGGACACGGAAGCCGGGGAAGAAAGAACTGCAACAATTCCGGCTGAAGCCATACAGGTTGAGGGTCCGGTTACGGTGTCAACGGTTGCTCCTCCTGCTGCCGCAGAACAAACGCCTTTACCGGACACGAACGGAAACCCTGTTCTAAGCCAAGAATGGGTTTACGCCGGGGGTGGAATTGCAGTGACGCTGGCGCTTGCGCTGGGCACCGCACTGGCCGTTCGAAGACGTCATGCGCCCGTTCCGGTTCGCAACGAGAAATCCGGGAAAGGGGAAAGGCCTAACAGGCGTCCTCAGAAGGAAGCCGAGCGGCTGCTGGCTGCTCT
>NZ_JAILWL010000312.1 GCF_025698965.1 Roseibium sp. | reverse complement strand
CCAAGTCTGACCGCTCCGCTGAATCGAGACGCGATTCTGACCGGCAAGATTCACTTTTCCTCTCTCAATCTGGAAAAACCCCACGTTAGAATCGAGCTGAAGGGCGGGCCGGCAAAGGTTCCGGAAATCGGACCGCTTATGGAGACAATCGATCGCGTGAGTGATGTCGTCGACGATCAGTTTGCTCGCAGGGGGCTGCGATTCGTAAAAATCCGGGATGGGTCGCTTGATATTGCGGGCGCTTTTCCGCGGCGATTTGAGGGAATAGATACAGATATCTTCAGGAGCAAGAACCGGATTGTCAGAGCCTATGCGAGGGTAACCGGAAATGTTTCGACCTGGCGTCTCGAACTGGCCAGGAGCGCTCCGGAGGGGGCGGACCGGAAGAATATCGGGCTGGTGGTCAACGGGATCACCCTGGCTGAGTTGTTGGGACCAAATGCGGTCAACAAGCAGGGCAAGGGTCTGGGATTGCCAGCGTCGGCAAAAATAGAAGGTAACCTGGACGGCGAAGGAAAATTCATTTCGGCCAATGCAGTGGCCCGCATGAGGAACGGCTGGTTTCAGCTTGGCAGAACTCTCGTCGCCTTCGACGATGCTGCCCTGTCTCTTCTTTTCAAGGACGGGCAGGATGCCATCGAGATAACCACATCCCACATCATTCAGGGCAATTCGCGGATCTTTTTCACCGGTTCGCTTGAGCCAGGCGAAAACGGGTCTCCTGACTGGAATATCCGGCTCGACACCAAGTTCCCGCAATTTGGTTCTGCCGATATTCAAGAGCCGGCCCAGGTATTGGATGGGGTTCAGGTTCGTGCGCGCTTTAATCCAGAAGAGCGGCTGCTGTCGGTCGACAGGTTCACCGCGCGCTCCGGCAAAGCGGTGGTGCATGGTGTTGCGACGCTACAGCTCACTCCGGAAGGTCCATATCTTGCGTTGGCGGCAAACGGCGAAAAGATTCCCGTTGCTGTCGCAAAGCAACTTTGGCCGATCACATTGGTGCCACCTGCACGACGGTGGGTAATCGACAATATAAAAAGCGGTCTGATAGAAGAGGTTGCTTATACCGGAGCCGTCCGACCTCCCGCCTTCGATCATCGCGATCCTGACGCAGGTTGGTCAGGAGACGATATGCGCCTGGACATGACCTTCTCGCAAGGCGCAGTGACACCTGTAGGTGATGTGCCGGAAATTCACGGTATCAACGGGTCACTGACGATCAAAGACGAGAAGCTGATCGTTGCTGCTGCTGATGGTCTCGCGACGGCATCGAATGGTGGTGAAATTCAATTGCCTGACGGGTCCTTCGAAATTCACAATCTGCCTCTTCGTGATGGCAAAATTGCAGAAGTTACGGCGCATCTTGAGGGTGAAACCGCGGATTTAGGTGCAATGGTGAACAGCGCGCCATTCAGTGTCCTTGACCGTGCCAATCTCAAGAATGATGGCGTGTCGGGTTCCGGCAGCCTCGACATTGCAGCAACGTTCCCTCTTGGCAAGAAAATAGACGTCACCGAACTGGACTGGCGTGCAACCGGCCAGATGGAGGATTTCTCCGACAAACATCCGATCATGGGGCACACCATTGCAAAGGCCGACATTTCATTGGATGCAAATCGGAGACAGGTCGCAATTACGGGTAAGGGCATCCTTGACGGCCTGCAGGCAGACATCGACCTGGTGGTGCCGCTTGGCGGATCTGACATTCAGGCGAAACAGGATGTGGTGGTATCGTTGAATGCCAGGCAGCTGAAACAGAAGGGTGTGGATTTGACAGCATTTCTCGATGGAGAAATGACTGTAAGTGTAGCGGCAGTCAGCGAAGGACAGGAATTTTCGATCGATCTGAGGCAGACTGAAGTCAGGCTGGAGGCGCTTGGCTGGCAGAAGGCGAAGGGCGTTCCTGCCAAGGCGACGTTCAAACTTGTAGAAAAAGAAGATGAGCGCCGAATAGAAGGGTTCAATCTTGTTACTGAAGGCGCTGACGTAGCCGGTTCGATGAAGCTTAGTCCTGCCGGGGAGCTTGTCAGCGCATCATTCGACACTTTCCAGCTCAGGCCGGAAGACGATGTCGAGGTGGATATTCAGCGGGCTCGCGACGGTCGCTATGATATCATTTTCTCTGGCTCTTCATTCGACGGTCGCGGTCTGATCCGCAGCGTTAGCAGCCCTGGAGGGAGCAAGGGCGAAGGCGACTTTTCGGAAGGAGCCCGAATTGCTGCCACGATTGACAGTGTTATCGGCTTCAACCAACGGACACTCAGACAGTTCTCCGGCAAGATCGAAACCGGGGCAAGAGGTCTGGTTTCCGCCGATCTTCGCGGTCTCATCGACGGGCGTTCGGATTTTGAATTCAAAGTGTTGCCACAGGACAAGAGCCAGGTAGCCAGCGGCAGCTTTGCTGACACTGGCGCAACGCTACAGTTTGTCGATCTTTATGAACGTATGCGCGGCGGAACCGGCACCTTGAATGTTGCCATGGCGGACGAAGACAGTTGGGTTGGCGAGTTCAAGGTGCGGTCCCTCCAGATCACGGAAGACCCGGCGATCAAGAGCATCCGTGAACGCAACCGGGACAACCTTGATCCGGACAGGCCGATTTTACCTGCGGGCCGGGTCGACGGGTCTGCGAGCTTCGACACGCTCGACATCAATTTCACACGCGAAGGCGACAGCCTGACCATCAGCCGTGGAGCCCTTCAGGGAAATGCTCTCGGAGGGACGGTGAGTGGAACTGTGGATCTGGCCCAGCAAACGCTGAACCTCACCGGCACATTCGTGCCGATTTACGCACTCAACAATTTCTTTGCAAAAATTCCGATCTTAGGATTTGCCTTGGGTGGCAGCTCCGGAGAAGGGCTGATCGGTGTCACCTACAGACTGTCCGGATCGGTTTCCGATCCCGTTCTGACCGTCAATCCGATATCTGCAATTGCACCCGGCATCTTCCGCAAGATGTTCGAATTTCAGGCCAACTGACAAAAAAAACCGGGCAGAGCCCGGCTTTTCAGGAAACATCAATCAAATAAATCAGACTGGCTTCAGCAGTACATGTTTTTTCTTGCCAAGCGAGAGCTTGATGATGCCGTCATTGGTGACGTCGGCGAGAGACAGTTGACGCTTGTCGTTCTGTTCGCCTTTGTCGTTGATCTTGACGGCGCCGCCCTTGATGTTGCGGCGAACATCTCCGTTCGAGCCGCAAAGACCTGCTGTCACAAAAGCAGACAGCACACCCAGACCGGCTTCAAGATCGGCTCTGGCGACTTCGACTGTTGGCAGACCTTCTGCTGACTGGCCTTCCTCAAAGGCCTTACGCGCGGTTTCGGCGGCAGCTTCTGCGTTTTCCCGGCCGTGGATCAGCGCTGTGGCCTCGGTTGCAAGGATTTTCTTCGCGTCGTTGACCTCCGAGCCCTGGAGCGCGGCAAGTCTTGCGATTTCGTCCATCGGCAGCACTGTGAAAAGTTTCAGGAACCTTTCGACATCCGCATCTTCGGTGTTGCGCCAGTATTGCCAGTAATCATAGGCGGAGAGTTGCTCTTCGTTCAACCAGACAGCGCCAGCCGCGGTCTTTCCCATCTTTGCGCCGGAGGCGGTGGTCAGAAGCGGCGACGTCAGTGCAAAGGCTTCGGTTTCTCCGAGGCGGCGAACCAGATCGGTGCCGGACAGGATGTTGCCCCATTGGTCGGAGCCACCCATTTGCAGGCGGCAACCGGTGCGCCGGTAGAGCTCAAGGTAATCATAGCCCTGTAACAGCATGTAGTTGAATTCGAGGAAGGAAAGGTGCTGTTCGCGTTCGAGACGCAGTCTTACCGAATCTCTCTGGATCATCTGGTTGACGGAGAAGTGGCGTCCTATGTCGCGCAGGAAATCAACGTAGTTGAGCTTCAGCAGCCAATCGGCGTTGTCCAGCATGATTGCATCGTTGGGGCCTTCTCCGAAAGTGAGCAGCTTCTCAAAAACCTTTCTGATGCCGGCTTTGTTTTCCTCAATCACTTCTTCGGTGAGTATCTTTCGGCTTTCATCCTTGCCGGACGGATCGCCAACGCGTGTCGTGCCGCCACCCATCAGGGCAATCGGGCGGTGACCGGTTTTCTGAAACCAGTGCAGCATCATGATGGGCACGAGGGACCCGGCATGAAGGCTGGGTGCCGTGCAGTCAAAGCCGATATAGGCAGTCACGGTTTCCTTGGCGCACAGTTCGTCGAGACCCTTCGGGTCGGAAATCTGATGAATGAAACCACGTTCTGAGAGAACGTTAAGGAAGTCCGATTTGAACTCGCTCATGCCTGCCTGTCCGTCCGTAATGTTATTCCTGCCGATCGGCATATCTTTGGACGTGCTCTAACGCGTGCAGGTCGTGTTGTAAATTGCACGCACAAGGAATTCAGCCCGAAATCTGTAAGGATGGCCGATGTAAATAGCTGTCCGGATGGCGCTGGAGAGATGAGTTTCAGTTTGTGAGACCAAAACGAATTGGCACAAACATGTCCGTCACCAGTCCGGCGAGAACCAGGATGCCAAAGGATGCGGCAATGAGTGCGACCTGAGTTGTGAGTGGCAATGTTGCCATCTGCATTTTCCCGTGTCCGGAATGTCCACCTTTGGACCCATGGCCATGCATGTGAGTGGACATTCCCTCCATCATGCCTTCCGGCGAGCGATGGCCGAGGGCAGGGGTGTCCTTTCCAGGCAGTGTCATGCATCCGTGTTTCAGGTGCGAAGCCACAAGCCAGTAGTTGACGGGAAAGGCAGTGATCAGGCCAGCGATTGAAGCAATGCTCATCCGGAACCAGAACTCGGCTGACACGGGGTCGGTGGAACCGGGCCACAGACTGCCCAGTACGATCATGGTTGGTAACATTCCGGCCATGACGCAATTCATGGAAACGGTCTCTGCAAAAAACGTTTTTCGCACGGCCGTCCAATAATTGCCGTCGAACATTCCGCGCATCATCAGAGCTTGAAATATGAAGAGGCCGCAGACAAATCCGGCAAGATACTCAAAGATGCTGTCCCAACCATTGCTGAGACCGAGCAACGGGACAATTGCTGCAGCGATCACGATGCCGGTTGCGTCTCCCGCAAGGCAGTGCATTTCGCTGTTTGTCGCCTGTTTCCAGGTTTTGTTGGTGAATTCGTCGTGCCCACCCGGAAATGGCCTGCGGCAGGTCAGCAGATAAAGAAAACACCCGATAGGCCCCGTGTAGGCGACCACCAGGACCCATGCGAGTTTTTGAACCCAGCTCGTAACACCGTTAAAGATGGAGTCCCAGATGACGAAGGCCAGGCTGGCGGCGGTCAGAACGAACCAGACAGTCATTGCACCTTGCAGCATCCGGAACACCTCTTGTTGGAAACGATTTAAATTTCAACTTGATTTGAGGCCCGGGATTTGAGGCACACTGAATACCGAAACGTATCAATTTGCAGTTGGTCCCGTACCGCGCACTTTCAGGCACAGATACTTCAATTCACCCTGTTCCCAGGCAATACGCATGTCTTCTGAAAGTGTGCGCGGAACAGCTTCATCCAGTGCTGCCTGACACTCGGCCTCGTTTGTGAACGTACCCTGATCGCTAACCGCCCAGGCATTCGGGCCACTCAGCATCTGGATCGAAATCGCCATTATCACCCACATCAGCAGCTTCCATTCGAAATGTGATCTACGCAACATTATTGCAGATTCGGAAGGATAATCACCTGAAAGTAACCAGGCGTGACAGCAGTCACAGCGATGGAGCATGTCAGGGCGTATGGTTCTTTCATCGGCGAAGGATACGCCGCAATTGAACAGTTGAGAGGATCTGACATGCTTCGTAAGTTTGCTATCGCAGCCGTCACTGTTGCTACCGTGGCAACCGCTGCCGTCACCGTTATGCCATCTGCCGCTGAAGCCAAAAACCGAAATCGGGCAGGGGCAGTTGCCGCCGGTGCCATTATCGGTTTGGCCGCTGGCGCGATCATCGCTTCCCAGGCTCAGCCGCGTTATTACGCACCGGTGCGCTGCTACAACAAACCGATCCAGCGTTGGGATCCTTATTACCGTCAGTATGTTGTGGTCGGATACAGGCAAGTTTGCCATTAAGGCAGATCAACATCGGTAAATGCGAATGGCCTCCTCCGGGAGGCTTTTTCGTTTGTGGAGCTGGATATTTTCACTATCAATGCCGGACCACAAATTCCAACCGCCGGTGTTTCATGTCGTCAGCGAAAAAATCTCCCGCCCGTTTGCTTGGTCTTGTTTGCGGATCGATGCAGCCGGGACCAACCTGCCAGATTACTGATGTTGCCGGGGTGACAGTCGGCCATTTCACCATGAAGGAAGGCGACCACCGGACCGGGTTTACGGCGATCCTTCCGCATCAAGGTAACCTCTTTCGCGAGAAACTTGCCGCCGCTGTTGAGGTGATCAACGGTTTTGGCAAAAGCGCCGGCCTCGTCCAGGTGGAGGAACTCGGCACGCTTGAAACCCCCGTCTTGTTGACCAACACATTCAGTGTTGGAACCGGCGTGAATGCCTTGGTCAAAAAAGCGATCGCTGAAAACTCTGAAATCGGCCGGTCGACTGGAACCGTCAATTCATTGGTTTTGGAATGCAATGACGGATACTTGAGCGACATTCAGGCGATGGCTCTAAGCGAGGCCGATGCCGTTTCTGCAATTGAAAGCGCAGCGGCAGACTTCGAACAGGGTAGCGTCGGTGCCGGCACCGGAATGAGTGCCTTTGGCTTCAAGGGCGGGATCGGATCTGCTTCGCGTGTCTTTGATCTCGACGGCAAAACCTACACGCTTGGCACGCTGGTTCTGTCCAATTTCGGCAAGCCCGGCGACCTGGTTCTTCCGGATGGCCGCATGCCGCAGCCCAAGGACGTCAAGCAGGCGGAAGAACGCGGCTCCGTCATTATCGTCTTGGCGACCGATGCACCGTTGGAAAGCCGCCAGCTGAAGAGAATTGCCAAACGTGCAGGTGCGGGTCTTGCAAGACTGGGCGCATATTACGGCAATGGCAGTGGAGACATCGCGCTGGCCTTTTCAACCGCGCAGAAGATCAATCACTTCGAGGGGCGGGATATTATCGCTCGCGATATTCTTCATGAGGATAGGATCGACACCTTGTTCAAAGCTGCAGCGGAAGCCACGCAAGAGGCTGTTTTGAATTCAATGATCGCATCACCGGCTATGCGCGGGAGAGGGCGGAACAAACGGCCGTCCCTGGCAGATTGGTTCGCAGTCGACGATTGAGAAGTGGGAACTGGTACCGAGATTGGTCTGGAGCCGAGATCTTTGTGGATTGAGTTAAACCGGTTTCGTGTTCTCTTGAATTGAATAACGACATTGAGTTCGTTTGGATCCTTCGCGGAATGTGCAAAACTAATCAGATTGGTTTTTGTGCAAACGGAAGTGGAGCCATGTCGAGCACAAAACTGTTTCATAAAGGGCATCTGGTAATTGACGAAAATTCTGATTTTCGCGGCACGGTCAATGGCAATTTGACGGTATCTTCGGGTGTAAATGCGCGCATCTATGGAATCGTCAATGGGGACCTGATTGCTGAAGAAAACTCGTTGGTTACGCTCTATGGCATCTTGAACGGAAATATCGTCGATTGCGGAGCGTCGATAACTGTTCATGGTCTGGTCAACAGACCCAGGCGCAAGTCGGCAATCTAGGATTTGTAACAAACAGATCGCCAATGACGTGGATTCAGCTTTCAATCGAAGGTGATACTTGAGTTTTGAGAACTGTACCGCGTTGTTCATGCCAACAAAAAACCCCGGCGTTTGCCGGGGTTTTCCATTTCCGTCGGAGGAAATCTCTTAAACGGAGTAGTACATGTCGAATTCGACCGGGTGCGGGGTCATTTC
>NZ_JAILWL010000311.1 GCF_025698965.1 Roseibium sp. | reverse complement strand
CGAGGCGCGGATCCACCATGTTGCATAGGTCGAGAACCGGACTTCGCGCGCCGGTTCAAACCTTGCGGCCGCTTCCAGAAGTCCGACATGACCTTCCTGAATCAGGTCCCCGAGGTTTAATCCGAAATTCCGGAACCGTGAGGCAACAGCAATCACCAGCCGCATGTGCGACAGTGACAGTTTCTCGAGTGCTTTCTCATCCCTTTGTTCACGCCAACGGATCGCGAGCTCCCGCTCCTCCTCACGCGTGAGGTAGGGGGCTTTCATCGCTACCTGAACCAGTTGACGTTTTTCAGTCTGGGACATGTCCTAACGCTCCGATATGTTATCGGTAGAATTACGTGCCAGAGACTAGGTTAGATCACTTCAGCCTGCCGCAGGGGCATATTTTGTGCACTTCTTTGTGAAGTGAACGTCATTTAATGTATTGGAAATATAAAAAAGGGCCCGGATTCAATCCAGGCCCTTCAAGTTCGATGTGATTAAGAGAAACCGCCTGAGATTAAGCAGCTTCTTCCTTGTCGTCATCTTCGTCAGTATCAACTTCAGCAGCAGCTGCCGCCTTGATCCGGCTCGGGGACTTGGCGAGGTTCTGTTCGATCTGCTTGACTGCTTCAGTTTCAGAACATTTGTTGACTGCCGCGATTTCGCGGGCCATGCGGTCAAGAGCCGCTTCGTAAAGCTGACGCTCGGAATAAGACTGCTCCGGCTGGCTATCGGACCGATAGAGGTCACGTACAACTTCCGAAATTGCAATCAGGTCGCCGGAATTGATCTTTGCCTCATATTCCTGAGCGCGACGGCTCCACATGGTGCGTTTGACACGTGGGCGACCCTGAACGGTTTCCAGTGCCTTCTTAACAGCTGCCGGATCACCGAGTTTGCGCATGCCGACGGATGCGATCTTGGCGACCGGGACCCGGAGGGTCATCTTGTCCTGTTCAAAAACGATAACGAGCAACTCCAAAGAGTGACCCGCAACATTCTGCTCTTCAATGGCGGTAATCTGACCGACGCCGTGGGCCGGGTACACGATGTACTCACCAGTCTTGAAACCTTGACGCTGCGCGGTCTTTTTGGTGTTCGTTGCCATACTCGTATTCTCTCCTGCGCAGTTATTCGGTCCATTCGGACCGCGGTAAACCGCATTGCGGTCACCTGTTTTTATGCGACACGAAGCCCGACGAGCGATCCGATGTGGAACGCCTGTTGATATGCGGCGTGTCAGGGCTGGTCAGTCGCCAATTTCCACATTAGAACCTTGTTCTGACATAGAACCTGCCGGGATCTTACGTTGTCCGGGATCAAAGGAACCGGAACACGTTTTCAAGACTCCGTTTTGGGGGTTGTTCTCATGGTTGGCGACTATCCCCATACTTGTAACATACTTTTGTGGAAAATTAAAGCGGCGTGCTTTTGCGGTGCGAAAACACCACACCGCACCTGCACGAATTAGGGTGCAAGTGTCCAAATTCTACAAGAAATCGCAATCACTTAATACAAAGGTTCCGCTTGCGTCAGTCTGACGCAAGCATAGAGTTGCGAATCAGGATGCCGGATTCGGAGAAAAGAACTTTTCGAATTTGTTTTCTTTGCCGTCATACTCTTCAGCTTCCGGCATAGGATCTTTCTTCTCTGTAATGTTAGGCCATTTCTCTGAATACTCGGCGTTGACCTCGATCCACTTTTCAAGCCCAGGTTCGGTGTCGGGAAGAATGGCTTCTGCCGGGCACTCCGGCTCGCAAACGCCGCAATCAATACATTCGTCCGGATTGATGACGAGAAAGTTTTCGCCTTCGTAGAAACAATCCACCGGGCAGACTTCCACACAATCGGTGTATTTGCATTTGATGCAGTTGTCTGTGACGACGTAGGTCATCGTATCCTCGCTTCGTGCCAGCTGCCTGAGAGTGAATGACGCTGCTCAGCTTTTCATCCGGCGGTTATTTTCGTGCAGCACGTTCCTTGCAGAGGCGCACGGCCAAATTCTCTGTTCGCTGTTGGGTATCGTTTTTGGCGTTTGCGCGCAAGCGCACAGGATGACGCAATCCGGGCCTACAAGAGAATGTTATTCTGTTTTTGCTGCAGTTTCGGGATTTTGCTTCAGTCGTCCCGACGAAAAGCGTCCATTTTACGCCTGTCCCGCTTGGTCGGCCGACCCGAACCAGCCTCCCTCTGACCCGGCGGCAAGGGAGGCGGAGCTTCCTTGGGGGGTGGGGGAGGCGAAAGATCCTCGTAAAGGGTGCGGGCTTCCTCATAAGGGCCCCTGCGCGTTCCAAGGGCAAGGATCTTAAGCACCAGAATACGCCGCTCCAGGCCAATGGTCAGAACGTCGCCGGTCTTGATTGCCTTGCTTGCTGAAGAAATCTTGTCTTTGTTGACCCTGACATGGCCCGAGGTTGCCAATTTTTGAGCCAGGGATCGGGATTTTGTGACCCTGGCGTACCAGAGCCACTTGTCGATGCGCAGTGTGCCGCCTGCGGAAGGTGTTTCAGAAGCAGAAATTACTTCTTGTCCTTGCTGTCCATATCCGCCTTCAGCGCCATGAGAGCTGCGAAAGGCGAGTTCGGATCAATCGGCTTGTCCTTGGGAGCGTTGCCGCGCCGGTTACCACCATCGAAGCCTCTCTGACCGTGGGAGTGGCCGCCGCGATTGCGGTTTGGACCACCTTTGCCGCCGCCCTTGCCGTGACGTTTTTCGCCTTGTCCGCCCCGTGGGCCCTGGTTCTTGCGGTTGTCGCCCCGGCGCTGGTCCTGCCGGCCCCTCGGACGCCGATCGTGCCGTCCCGGGCGCCAGATTTCAATCGTGACGGTTTCCAGCTCTGTTTCGCCGGACGCTTCAGCGTCATCCGGCTTCGCAGTTGCTTCAGAGGCAGCTTCAACCGATGCGATTTCATCCGACGTGGTTTCGACGACTGCCTGTTCGGATTCAGCGGTGACATCCGGAGCTGGCGTTTCTTCTGAAGCCGATGTGTCAGCTTCAGCCGGTGCGTCCACGACTGCCACGTCTTCGGTCAAGGCCGCTGTTTCCGGTGCCGAGGTTGCTTCTGCAGCGGTTGCCGCTTCAGACTGAGTGGCACTCGAAGCGGTTTCTGCCTGCTCGCCGGAAGTTTCCGAAGCTGCGACTTCCTCCTGCGTTTCAGCGGGCTTTGCTGCCACGGTGCGTTGCACTTCCTTGGTCTCAAGGCGGTAGCCAAGAGATTTCAAGACAGCGGAAAAATCCTCACCAGCACAGCCAAGCAATGACGTCATGGCAACAGTTACGGTGAAACCCCCGCCTTGCTCGATTGCGCCTTCAGGTGGAGAAACTTCAGCGTCCAGAGGTTTCCATGCGATCAGCGGACGGATGAGATCTGCCAGCCGTTCCAGAATATCCACGCGCACGGCGCGCGGCCCGCAAACGCGGAAGCCGACAACCTTGTAAAGTGCTTTGTCGATGCTTTCGTCGACCGGGATAGACGTACGTCCGGATGCGGAAAGCTGCGGCAGCTCCGCCATGCCGTTCATGTCGAGTGAACCGTGCTTGAGAGCCCAGAGTTGTGCCAGAAGCTGACTCGGGGCCGGTTTCAGCAATGCCGGAACGAATATTGTGTAGGCACCGAAGCGTACGCCATGTTTGCGCAGGCTTGCACGCATGTCCTGATCCAGTTGACGGATTTCGTCAGCAGCGTCCTGACGCTCAAGAATGCCGAGCCCCTCAACGATGCGGAATGCGATGCCTCTTGAAAGGCCTTCCAGTCCTTCGCCTGACTTCAGATCGGTCAACGGCTTCAGCAAGGTCTCGATCTGTGCCTTGACCCAAAGGTCCAGGCGACCCTGAACCGTATCCCTGGCCGTGCCGGTCAGATGTTCATCTGCAAGCAAAATTACGGTTGGCGCCAGAACTTCTTCGCCGGCCGTCAGCTTGGCCACCGGCTCACCTCGCCAGCGGATGGCTCCGTCCGACGTCAGCACAAAGTCGCTATTTTCCGACTTGCTCAGCTTTTCCGCACGGGATTCGATTTCAGTTGTCAGGGCTTTCTGTGCGGCCGCACGAACAGTCTTGCCGTCCGGTCCTTCTGCCGCCGCATCAGGGGCAAACCGGAAGCCAAGCAGATTCCCGATGTGCTGACCTTCCACGAGCACATCGCCGCTCGATGTAATTTCCGCTTCCAGCATTGCGTTCTCTCTCAAACGTCGCATCAATACACTTGTCCGCCGATCCACGAAGCGCTGTGTCAGTCGCTCGTGAAGGGCGTCAGATAGTTTGTCTTCTATGTCGCGTGTCTCTCCCTGCCAGTGAGCCGGATCGGCCAGCCAGTCAGGGCGATTTGCGACATAAGTCCAGGTCCGGATATGTGCAATCCGGTTCGCGAGTGTGTCGATATCACCATCTGTGCGGTCTGCGAAGGCCAATTGACGGGTGAACCAGTCATCCGCGATGTAATTGTCCTGCCTCAGATGGGTGTAGATGGTGTTCAACAACTCTGCGTGGTTCGCCGGGGCGATCTTACGATAGTCAGGTACTTGGCATACGTCCCATAGCAATTCGACTGATTTTTCACCCTTTGCCATGTCAGATATTGCGCTGTCGCGCAACAAATGTTCAAGAGCTGTGACATCATCACTCGTCGGTGCCCTTGCGAGACCTTGCTCCTGGGGGACTGTATCGAGGCTCCGGCGCAAGGATCCAACCGATGAAAAATCCAGTGAACTGTTGCGCCATTGCAGCACTTTCAGGCTGTCGAAGTGATGGCTTTCGATCTGTTCGACGAGATCATCATCCAGAGGATCGACCCGGCCGGTCACTCCAAACGTGCCGTCCTTGGTATGTCTTCCGGCACGGCCCGCGATCTGGCCCATCTCGGACGGGGTCAGCTGGCGATACTGATAACCGTCATATTTGCGGTTGCCGGCAAAGGCGATGTGATGGACATCAAGGTTCAGTCCCATGCCGATAGCGTCGGTGGCAACGAGATGATCGACGTCACCATTTTGAAAGAGCTCGACCTGGGCATTGCGAGTGCGTGGGCTGAGTGAGCCAAGCACAACGGCTGCACCACCGCGCTGACGCCGGATCAGTTCCGCGATGGAATAGACTTCGTCGGCGGAGAAGGCGACGACAGCGGAGCGTGCGGGCAGCCTGGAGACTTTTTTCGATCCGGCATATTCCAGAACCGACATGCGCGGACGGGTCACCACATTCAGGCCGGGAATAAGTTTTTCCAGCAGCGGCCTGACCGTGGCTGCTCCGAGGAGCAGAGTTTCCGATCTGCCGCGCAGGTTGAGGATACGGTCGGTGAAGACATGGCCGCGATCAAGATTGCCCGCAAGTTGAACTTCATCAATCGCAACGAATTCCGTGTTCAGGTCGAGCGGCATCGCTTCGACAGTGGATACCCAGAAACGTGGATTCTCCGGAATGATCTTTTCTTCGCCGGTGATCAGGGCAACGGTTTCGGGGCCGGCGCGATCGGCGATGCGCCCATAAACCTCGCGGGCGAGCAGGCGCAACGGCAGACCGATCAGGCCGGAGGGTTGCGCCAGCATGCGTTCGATCGCGAGATGGGTCTTTCCGGTATTGGTCGGTCCAAGAACTGCCGTCACAGTGCGGGACCGGGCCGACGGAGGCAGCGGCAGAGTTTGAAGGCGGGACATGGAATTGGTTGTGACTGGCTTTCTTTCGGCTTTGAGCCTGTATCCTTGGCTGATTGCCTATATCTAGTGTCGCGTGTCTAGCACAGGCAGACCGGTTGTGTCGCTATTTCTTTTGGACGGAAGTGCCGGAAATTTCGAGTGAAAATTATCTGTGGAGAACGACTCTGGAACAAACCGAAACCGAATCGCTGACTCTTTGAGATTCAGGATTTGTTCCATACAAGATGTGGTTCTTGTTGGCGTGAGAGCCACGAAATCGTGAATCTGGTCAACAGCTTGAGTCGTTTTCCCGAAACGGCGCCGATCAGAGCCGATTCCGTGTCAATGCTTAATTTTGGAAAAATTGCTGAGTTCGTAGTTGTCGCCCGGCGATTAACCTTTGAACACACGGAGAACGAATCCCGGACGAATCGGTGATTCAAAAGTGTTTCAGCTTTGTTCTTACAAGATATAGTGGGTATCGCGGACCGGTCGTCTAATTGGTCCGTTCGGAATAGCAGGGCCGAAATGCAGCTTTCAAGGTGCGTTAATCGGTCTGTCCCAATCCGGGTCAAGTTGCCAAAAAGAGGCAATTTTCCAGTTTTGAAGTTCGAAACCGGCGAAAATTGCTGCGCTGCAAATTTTTTCGAACCCGAGCGCCAAAGCCGAATTGTGGCAAATAAGTGTTCTATTTCCGGGAGTTACGGGTGCAGCCGCAAAATATTTTTATCGGTAAAAAAAAGGACATCATTTCTGCCCCTTTTCAAGTGCCTCCGACCAAAGTAGAAATCTTGCCGAAATCAGCTCCGCTTTTGCGTAAAATTAGGAGGAAGGGCGTTTGGCGATAACAAAAATTCTCGTTGCAAACAGGTCCGAAATTGCGATCCGGGTGTTCCGGGCAGCCAATGAGCTCGGTCTGAAGACCGTCGCTATCTATGCAGAACAGGACAAACTGGCGCTGCACCGTTTCAAAGCGGATGAAGCCTATCAGGTCGGTAAAGGCCTGGGCCCGATCGAAGCCTATCTGTCCATTGACGAGATTATCCGTGTTGCCAAACACGCCGGTGCGGATGCGATCCACCCAGGATACGGACTTCTGTCCGAAAGTCCCGAATTCGTGGATGCCTGTGAAACGGCGGGGATCACGTTTATCGGTCCCAAATCCGAAACCATGCGCCGTCTCGGCAACAAGGTCGCCGCCCGGAACCTGGCAATCGAGGCGGGGGTTCCGGTCATGCCGGCGACCGATCCGCTGCCGGACGATATGAACGAGATCAAGCGCCAGGCGCTGGAAATCGGTTATCCGGTGATGCTGAAGGCCTCCTGGGGTGGCGGCGGGCGCGGCATGCGGGTGATTCCGGACGAAGCCACGCTGGAAAAGGAAGTCCTGGCAGCCAAACGTGAAGCCATGGCTGCCTTCGGCAAGGACGAGATCTATCTGGAAAAGCTGGTTCAGCGCGCGCGTCACGTCGAAGTGCAGATCCTGGGCGACGGTGAAAATGTCGTGCATCTGTTCGAGCGGGATTGTTCGATCCAGCGCCGCCACCAGAAAGTGGTCGAGCGGGCGCCTGCACCTTATCTCGATGAAATCAAGCGCAACGAGCTGTGTGAATACGGCCTGAAGATCGGCCGGGCGGTTGATTACCGCGGCGCCGGCACGGTCGAGTTCCTGATGGATGCCGACACGGGTGCCGTTTACTTCATTGAAGTCAATCCTCGTGTTCAGGTGGAGCATACGGTGACTGAAGAAGTCACTGGTATCGATATCGTTCAGGCGCAGATCCATATTGCCGATGGTGCGAAAATCGGCGCACCGGAAAGCGGTGTCCCGGCGCAGGAAAGCATTCGCCTTAACGGTCATGCGCTGCAGTGCCGCATCACCACGGAAGATCCGGAGCAGAATTTCATTCCGGACTATGGCCGTATCACCGCATACCGCGGCGCCACGGGCTTCGGTATCCGGCTGGATGGCGGCACAGCCTATTCCGGCGCGGTGATTACCCGTTTTTACGATCCGCTTCTGGAGAAGGTCACCGCCTGGGCGCCAACAGCCGAAGATGCGCGCAAACGCATGGATCGCGCCTTGCGGGAATTCCGGATCCGCGGCGTTGCGACAAACCTGGTGTTTCTGGAAAACATCATCGATCATGATGACTTCCGGGCAAACAATTACACGACCCGGTTCATTGACGAGACACCGGCTCTGTTTGAACAGACCAAACGTCAGGACCGGGCGACCAAGCTTCTGACC
>NZ_JAILWL010000310.1 GCF_025698965.1 Roseibium sp. | reverse complement strand
CATCTTTGAGGCCGACAACTTCGCTATTCTTTCCGGTTCTCCCAAAATCTACGATCAAGTGTCTGTAGGGTCGGGAAAAGTGGTCCATGTCCATTTTTGCCAGGACTGTGGCACGAAACTCTGGCTCAGTTTCGAACGATTTCCAGATGCGATTGGCATCTATGCCGGGACTTTCGATGATCCATGCTGGTTTCCGATTACCCCAAAGCAGTCGAAGCACATTTTTCTTGGTGTTGCCCGATCAGACACCGTTATCCCACCTGGCCTGCCGACCTTTTGTGAACACGCAACAACAAATGAAGGAATCCCACAAGAGGTAACGGTGTTCGAGGTTTGCCATCAGATCAGTGATGTCAAAGCGTAACATGTACGTTTTGTCCCGCATCTTGCCATTTAGGCGCGACACAACGAATGGCAACTGCTCTTAGCTGTTGTCTGATTGTTCTGAACTTTGTCCAGTTTTGAACACTCGAACCCGTAATTCAGATAGATAAAGGGTTGGCCGGCTTCGCAAGCTTGCGGCAATAAGTGACCAATGAAAGGCGGGCCGACATGATCCCTTCGGTGACGGCAAAGTCAGTGCTGGTTTTCCATCCAATTGTCGAGGTCCAGCCCTTCAACGCGTGAGTAGTGCCGCTGATTGTTTGTCACGAGCACAGCACCAATCGACATTGCATGAGCAGCGATCATTGTGTCATTGACGCCTATGGGAGTGCCTGATGCAAACAATCTTGCTTGGAGTGACGCGAACCTGTCTGCCTCGGTTGTTGACCAGTCTGCAATAAAATCGAGCCGATCGGAAAACTCGTCAATAAGCCGGTGATATTTCTCGCTTGCCTGAGAGCGTTCAGCCCCGAGGCGCAGCTCGGCGTAAGTGATAACGGAAATACAAATGTCGTGCCCCTGCTCAACCTGTGTTTCCATCTTGGCCAGCAGTCCTGCCGGCGTTTGCTTCATGATGTAGCTGCAGATATCCGTATCGATCATGTAGAGCGTCAAAACTTCACCCTTTCGACGTCCATCAAATCCGGACGATCCGTCATGAAGTCCTGATCTGCGTTGCCTGCTGCTGCAAGACTGGTCCATGACTTCCGGATCGGTTCCAGGATAAGCTTATCGCCTTCTTTTCGAACCGATACTTCACTAATTCCCTTGAACGCGAAATCCTTCGGAATCCGCACCGCCTGGCTGCGCCCATTTGTAAAAAGCTTGGCTGTGGTCATCGTCTCACCTCCTTCGGCATATCACCAGCATATACTTTATATAGTATATCCCAAGCATATACCAAATTTTCTCGTTCAGCCTCTCCCATACAATCGGCGCACCCACAGACCTAAACCAACCCATGCAGTGATTTATGCAGGTGCAGCTTGCCTTCCCCTGCCCTATCGATCATTGCGCGGAAATAACCGCCCAGAGACGTAATCTGCTCCGGATCCCTCAACGCCTTCTCGGCGACGACAACCAGGCAGGCCGCCGCCAGATATTGCCCCTGGCGCTCAACAGCGTTTTGGTATCCGGCCGGACTGAGCCCGATCAGAATGCGTAACTGATCCGCGGCCCCACACAGATCCGACCAGTTTGTGAAGGAAAGTCCGGTTTCAGTTTGAACCTGCGAACAGGCTGACTGAATTAGGCCTATGGAGACACCATCGAGATTGGTTTCTGCCCGTTTGCCTCGCTTGAACCTGTCCGCTTGTGGTTTCGGTGGTTGAGTTTTCGAATGCCCGCCGCAAGGCTCTTTTTCTAGAGCCATTTCAACGGCGTAGCCGTTGTCGGAAGGAAATTTAGTGTCTTGCTCGTTAGAGCAAGTCCGCTGTTTATTACTTTTTAGAGAGTCGGGATGGGTTGTAATAAATAAAGGGCTGACATCAATGTCACCCGCGCATGACATATCTTCTTGTTTTGATTCTATTTCCTTTGTTTCCAGCAGCCTCAGAGCTTCTTCATAAAGGGCTTGCAAACGCTCTGCCCGATCAAACAGGCTCAACTCTGACCGTCCAAGCAGATATTGCGCCTGAGCCACGCATTCCTGGAACGTCTCGGCGTCTACCCCAGCCATATCGGCGATTGCACGGGAAAAGCGGGTCATCGCACGTCTGGCTTCCTGTTCAGCTTTCAGACGGCGCTGGAAAGCGTCTGCCTGGGCTTTGAAAGCTTGCAGATTGAAGCATGCTGGTGTGAAGTCCAGGCCGTATGCCTGTTCTGCCTGCCCTCCCCTGCCGCGATAGACATAACGACGGCCGGTAGGGCTGTCTCGATAAGCCAGGACGCCTGCTTCGACGAGTTTCTTCAAACAGCGGGTCACCGTACGCGAAGTACGACGGGTGTATTCGGCCAGCCTTTGATTGGAGATCGCCACAACAGGGCGTCGGCCAGGCTTGAAATCATCCGACTGAACCAGGCCGAGCAGAATATCAAGCACGTGATAAGCGGTACCATCGATGCCAAGAGCCGGCGCGACACGCTTCAGGACAAGCGAAATATCTTTTTTTGAGACTTCCGGCCGGTTGTCCTGCGCAGCCAATTGCGCACTCGCAAGAATCCCGACAGATACTTTGCGGAAACTCGCAATCTGTTGAGTTGAAGACATACGTCCTCCTTCGCCGGAAGCAGTTCTATGCAGCCGGTCGTTCAAAATTTTGATGCGAGACAAGCAAAAAGGCGCAACAAACCGTTCTTTGCCGAAAGACAAAGCTTGCTTTGCGCGGCAAGTGATTCTAGAATCTCAAATGCTACAGAGAGATCTTAGGCACTCGTGCTTATCTCATTAAGGACCCGCCCCAGTGGCGGGTTCTTTGCTTTCAAGAGCTACTCATTTCTCCCCTCCCCTGAATTGAACTCAGCAAAAAGCCGGTCAAGATTCTTGGCTATGAAGTCTCCAAACTCCCCTGCTGAAGCAGCATTGATTTTCAGCTGAAACCCACTGTTTGATCGCTGAATATTGGCCGCGAGGCTTTTGTCATCCGAAGTCCAAGTGGTCTTTTTAACGCGCGCTTTGCTACGAGCCTTTGCAGTACGCCCCGTGTCCTTGACTGCCTTTAAAAGCCATTCAAATCGCTCGTTCGATTCAAGTTCCGCGAAGTCAGGGTCTCTAATTTTTTCCAATGCAACATTCGACACTTTGGGATTGAGAACGAGTCGTTTCATCTCTTCCCAACGGTCTCGTCCAATTTTCTTAGCTGCTCCGATTGCATAAATAATCTTGTGGTCAATCGTGGATGCAACGGAGAGCATTCGGGACGCCAAAGCATCATCAATCGACAAGGCCGATTTAATTGTCTCTCGCGTCTGTCCCATGCCTTCAAGCTTTGCTGCAGCCATCGATTTTTCGATAAAGGACAAATTCGAGCGTGCACTGTTTTCTTGTCCTTGGGCGACGACGTGAGCGATATCTTCGATTGATTTGACGACAGCTCGTACTTTGATCCCAAGACGTTTCGCACATCTCCAACGTCGATGACCGAACACGATCATGTATCGTTTTTCGTCTTCGGGATGTGGTCGTACCAATATCGGTGTTGAATTGTAGCCATCCCGCTTAATGGCTTCCAAAAGCGCCGCGTCCTCTTGCTCATCCTCTTCAATTCGATCAACAAAGAAGGATTCGTCAATGTCGTCCGGGTCGAGTGATAAGATCACGTCGCCTTTCGCAACAAGTTTGGCGTTTTCCGCGATATCGCCTAGTGACTTTTGCATTGCTCTAGACGCACCACGCCGCACGTAAGCTGCACGTGTTCTAACGTCTTTTTCTGGTTGCTGTAGCGTATCGCTATCTTGTCCAACTAGTTCAGAAAGTGAGTGCTTTCGGCTCATCGGCTCTTATCCGCTTTGATTTCAAACAGTTTTTGCGCCACTTGTACGGCTGACAAAAGAAATCACGTTCGTCCCCAGGCGCTATGAATGAGATCTCTGATCTCTTCGTTGACACCGTTCAATGCTCCGATCGCACGGTCATAAGTTCCACGATTGAATTGAGCTTTTTCAATCTCGTAGACGGTCTGTTTGGTGATGCCGGCATCTGAGATTGCCGTCGATTTCACCATTTCGTGGGACAGAACCAGTTTGGGAAACAACGCACGAAGGAAGCCAACCATTTGCATTTGTGGCCCGTCTTGTGGCTCAAAGCGGGTCACAAGGTATCGGAACCACTTGAGGTTCATGTCTGCACCTGCTTCCTTGATACTGCCAAGAATGCTGCCCAGCATTAAGAGGAACTGGCTCATAGAAAGAATGTCGAGCATCTGAGGGTGCACTGTCACCAAAACCGACGTTGAGGCCGTTAGCGCTGTAAGTGTCAGATAACCGAGTTGCGGAGGACAATCGATCACGACGACGTCATACTCGTCATCGACTTCTTTCAATGCCTCTGAGATGCGAAGAAAGAAGAGTTGTCCCGCTGAATTTTCCCTTTTACCGGCCTCAACGGGAGTATCGTATTCATACTCTTGAAGATCCAAGCTTGCCGGTACGATGTGAAGATTGGGAAAGTTTGTCTGCTGAATGACGTCCCGGATACTTGCCCTGTCCTCGTCGTATCGCAACGCTTCATAGAGCGACTGCGTGCCATCTAACTCTGGCTGGATCCCGTGCAGGGCTGAAAGAGAGGCTTGCGGGTCAAGATCGATCGCAAGCACCCTGTGGCCAGTTAGCGCGAGAAACTGCGCCAGATGCGACGCGGTCGTAGTTTTCCCACTGCCACCTTTGAAATTGACAACAGAGATGACCTGCAATTCCTCGCTATCGTCTCTGCGTGGATCGTACTTTTTTGGACCACCTTTGGCCCGCTCAGCCATGAACTTGCGCAGCTCTAGAATCTGCTCGGCAGTATAGAACCGCCGTCCTGATGAAGAAGTTGTTGGTGTCGGCCCTTCACCTGCTAGGTGAAGCTTTTTGATATTAGATTGAGTAACCCCAAGGAAATAAGCAGTTTCGGCAAGAGAGAAAGCACGGAGCCCCTTCTTTGCATTTGGAGGAAACTGCTCCATACGCAAGATATTGAGCTTATCGGAGATCAACTCGCCTTGCGCGAGGATCATTTGATCGAAAGTGGTTTCGGACTCTGATATAACGTCCATTGCTCATCACCCGGTATAGTAACGCTTTTTAGGCGAAAAATTCCATATAACGGGAATATGCCGAATTGAGAGACTTACGCAAGCAATATTTGGTTAACCGAAATTAACACCTTTTGCGAGAAACGTCAGTAGAAATGACATTGCACGCACCTTTCTGTTTGTCAGCCGTACAAGAGACGAAAAAACTTAAATAAATCAAAGGCTGAATCTCTGAATGCGCAATTTAGCCCGATTCAACCAAGTGGATCAGGACCGGAGATTAGGTGTCAGGTGTCGGTTGAAAACCAGTGTGGGTCTACCTGATCGGAAGCACTGGGTCGCGAGTAAACGCGAATCTCTGCTGAGAGATTCGCGACTACCGACTCGGCACAGCTCCTAACTTTCCTTCACAAAACGTATTATCTTTGACCGGACCGTGCAGGTGGAAAACGTGTCTTCCGGCAATGTCTCAAGCGTCTCTGCGTCCTCGTTTTCGTAAGTGATGGGCACAAGGGCGACAATCACGGCGGGTTCGTCGTGACCGTTCCGGCCAAGAAGCGACAAGGCGGCTTTGATGTGCTTGCGCACCTGGGAGAAAGGCGGGTTCATGATGATGCGTGGAAACTCAACCTTGCCTTTGACCTCATCCGCATATTCCAGAAAACACGCCTGAATGACCGGGACGCCAAGCTTACCAACTTGGGCCGCAAGCTTGTGGTGCCGCTCGACGGTGCAAATCTCATTTTGACTATGACCACTTGCCAGCAAAGCCGATACTAGCGCGCCAGTCCCGGCGCTCGGCTCCAAGGTGTTGTAGTCACCCTGCGGTCCAAGGTATTCGACCATGCGGCGGGCCACTGCGAACGGCGTCACATGGCATTCGCTGAATTTGCCGACGACAAGCGGCTCGTTGATTTCCGGGGCTTTGGGAATGGCCCGGCTGTTGCGGCGCTGAACCGTAATGAACATTGGTTTGCTGGGGCGCGAATAGACTGATTTCTTCATGATTGGCTTACCTGGAAACGAGTGTTTGAGTTCGGTTTAGTGGGGGTAAAAATTTTTACCCCCCTCTCCCCTGTCGGGTGCTTCAAGCGGCTTCGGACTGCGCTTTAAAGCCATCAGGAGCAGGGTGAACTTTGCTGTCAGTGAGGAAGACGGCGACGCGTGGCGCGGAAAAGCCCGGCCCTTTGTATTCGGGATCTGGAGCAACCTTAAAACGGAAGTTCCCGCAAACACTGTTTTCTACCCAGCGAGACTCTTTGTGGACTGCGCTGTATTCTGCCTTGGTCATTTCGACCTGGCGGAACTTTCTTTCCTGATCGTTGTAGCCCCGACTAGGCGAAACCAATTCCTCCGCTCTGAAATTCAGGATCGGCGGCAAACCCGGTTTCTTTGCTGGTACGGTGTAACCGACCGCCTGCATCAGATAGCGCCATTCGTCCGCGCTCAAATCCAGCGTTGTTGAATTGGCGAAGTGAAACGGCAACGTTACTGAGCTGGTCAGCTCAAAGCCTCTTTCACTAGTCTTGCCCTGGGGCTTA
Organism: Roseibium sp.; assembly: GCF_025698965.1. Lineage (GTDB taxonomy): Bacteria > Pseudomonadota > Alphaproteobacteria > Rhizobiales > Stappiaceae > Roseibium. The sequence continues at coordinate 1,314 of NZ_JAILWL010000310.1, read as the reverse complement.
TGGGCTCCGTGTTCACGGGCGAAACCCTGCAGGATGACCGGTGTCAATTCGCCTTCGTAGCGCTCGACCGATCCCAGCAAATCACGTTCGTAAGCGAGGCGGTTTAAAATGTGATTGATCCAGCGGCGGCGGGATTGGTTGTCAATGATGGACTGCGAAGTGCGCATGGAAATGTCCCGCAATTCCTGAGCGGTCATTTTCCCCTCACGGAACGCCCGCTGATGGTCCCAATAACAGAGAGAGCCACTTTTAAGGTGCATGTCTGAGAGTTTTTCGATTGCTTCGTCTGACGTCGCCCTTTCCCAAATCTTCAGACACATGGCCGCATGGTTGAGAGTGCGTTGGCATTCACGCAGATCAGCAAGCAATGTCTTGATACGGTTTGCCCTGACGCGGGGATTGTTCTTCATGTTAGCGAAACGCTCAACGCCAGCAGCTTTCCATTGCCAATACTGAACGGACTTTGCAGCCCTGACAGATTTGTCCATGGCGTTGTGCATGCGCTCTTGCGTCTTCCGCGCTTTGCGCTCCGAGTGATGCCCTACAAGGATAGGCTGGCCCATATAGAACGCTTGGCTTAGATCGTCAGCGGCCTTCATGAATGCGTTTGATTCACAGTCCCGCTTGTCCGCAAGAGCATCCAGGCGCTCGGCCTTTGCCTCGGCCCGCTCTGCAATCGTGGTCATTTCCGGGTCAATCTCGCCAGCAAACTCAAGACAGAAGTCTTCGCGGGCAGGGGTCCATTTCGGGGCTACAAACAATTCTTGTTTCGGTGCCCACTTGAAACCCATTTCTCTAAAGCGGGCGTATGTTTCCGCATCAAGCCTGTAGTCGACATAGATACGCAGTTTGTTGTCTTCCGGGCTGTAGGTTGCTGTGAAATTGTCTTGGTTCATTGGTTTGCTCCGTTTCCTGACTTCGCCGAGTTGGCTCGTTTCATTTTCCGCGTCGTCGGAAACGGGGCGGCAGGTCAAGGACCGGAAGCGGGGAGGGGCATCACCCACGCGCACAAGCGAAGCGCGGAGCGTGGGGAAACCCCGCAGCAGGCCGCGGAGCGGTTTATCCTTGACCTGACGGGGGGCGGAGCCCCTTCGAAGTGAAGATGACCGGCTTTCAGCCGGACTTTGTTCCAGGTGAAGGGAGCGGGTCAGGTTCGGAGAAGAAACGCGATCGGACCGGACTGCCGGTGCGATCCTGTTGCTTTGGAGGACCTGGACCGCGCGCCGCAGGGCGCAGCCCTGGCAAAGGATCAGCCCGGCCCGTCAGGGCTGGTCCGCTCGAACGGCTTGAATATTGAAATTTCGGCGAAAACTG
>NZ_JAILWL010000031.1 GCF_025698965.1 Roseibium sp. | reverse complement strand
CAGCCGCGGAACCTGCAACTTAAAAAGGTGCGTATCGGCCGACCTGTGCGCATCGGCGCTGATTTTCCCGATCGCCTGCGCCACCCAGCTGTCCATGAGGTCCCCTTTATCCGGCCTGATCCATCCGCCGCGTTTCACGAGCGTGGTTTGGATACCAGACTGAAGGCAAAGGTGAATTCACGCAAGTTGTGTCTCTGCCGCACGTCGGTCAGTGACGTTGCGGCCCACGTCAGAGAAGCGTGGCGTCAAATCCCTTCCGGTTCTGCCCTTTCCAGGATCGCATCAAATTCAACTGTGGGAGGCAGCGTTCCGTAGGCTCCGGTCCATTTCGAACCCAGCCTCGACAAGCAGAAGGCCTCCGCTGTTGCTGCCGGACCGTGGCTCAACAGCAAGGCAGCTTGCAGGGCGATTGCGATGCGTTCAGTCAGAGCGCGTGCGCGCAGCTCCAAGTCCTTTGCGTTCGCAAATTCGTTTTTAAGACGCTCAAACTCTTGATCCAACAAGCCGTTTTTCCCAAGTGCCCCTTCCAGTTCACCCAGAATCACCGGGATCGCCATCGGCTCTTTATGCATGGCCCGCAACACATCAAGACACATGACATTGCCGGAACCTTCCCAAATGCTGTTCACCGGCGCTTCTCGGTAAAGGCGGGGGAGAACCGATTCTTCGACATAGCCTGAGCCACCATGACATTCCATCGCCTCGAAAAGGTGCCCGGGTGCTCGCTTGCAGATCCAGTATTTTGCAATTGCCGTTCCGATCCGGGCAAACACTGCTTCCGTTTCGCTGGTCTTCGAATGGTCGAGCGCTTTTGCGACCCGCATGACAAGCGCCACGGCTGCTTCGCTTTCCACTGCGAGATCCGCAAGCACATTGCGCATCAATGGTTGCTGAATCAGTCGTTTTTGAAAGGCCGACCGGTGGCTTGTATGATGGAGCGCCTGAACCAGTCCCTGACGCATCATCGCCGCCGAGCTTGCGGCACAATAGATCCTGGTGCCCTTGACCATTTCGATGATTGTCTGAATGCCCTTGCCTTCAGTTCCGGTCATGAGGCCCCAGGTGTCCTGAAATTCCATTTCAGAAGAAGCATTCGAGCGATTGCCCAGTTTGTCCTTCAAACGTTGTATGGAGAGCACGTTTCGCTGACCGTCCGGCGTCCAACGGGGCACGAGGAAACAGGACAATCCCTTCTCGGTATAGGCAAGCGTCAAGAACGCGTCCGACATCGGTGCCGAGCAGAAAAACTTGTGCCCATTCAATAGGTAAGCTCGCCCCTCGCCAGTCTCAGGTCCGACCGGCGTTGCCCGGGTCGAATTTGACCTGACATCCGACCCACCCTGTTTTTCGGTCATGAACATGCCGGCAGTCGCCCCGGCTTTCTCTGTTACCGGAATGTCGCGCCGGTCGTAGGTGGTCGACAGCAGCTTCTTGATCCATTCCCCACCAATCCCTTTGGTGGCAAAGAGGACCGGCAGCACAGCATAGGTCATGGCCATCGGACACATGACGCCACCTTCGGGCTGCGAGAACATGTAGGTCAATGCCATGTGCGCCACCTGGGAGCCGGGCTTCTTGTGGTTCCAGGCAAAACTTGAAACCTCATTGCGAACGGCAAGATCCATCAGATCGTGATAAGCCGGGTGAAACTCCACTTGATTGATACGCATGCCATAGCGATCAAAGGCTTTCAGTTGTGGCGGATTGCGGTTGGCCGCATCGGCCTTTTCAAAAGTTGCTTCAGCTCCGGCCTCTTTTCCAGCCCGTGCCAATCTTTCCTCAGCCCAATCTCCGCCAAAACGCTTCACCCAATCCCGTAGGGCCGTGTCCTGGCGCCAGAGATCCTGATCCCCCTGGTAGGGCGGCATGTTGGTGACACTGTGTGTCGCCAATTCACTGATCGGTTGCCTTGGCAGCACCCTTCCCTCCCGGTTTGTTGCAGCGGAAACCTTACCTTAACGGAAAGCGATGCGATTTATGAAGCCCAAAATTGCAATACAGGCCACATGCTCCGCAACGTTGGATGCAACTCAAGGCAATTCATCGAGCATGCCGCAACCCATGGAGCGACCTTACCCAACTGAATGTGGTGCGTTAAAGAGATGAATTTATTGAGAAAAGTGGTCGGGGCAGCAAGATTCGAACTTGCGACCCTCTGGTCCCAAACCAGATGCGCTACCAGGCTGCGCTATACCCCGTGCCTTTGATTTCGCTGGATTTATAGCTCTCAGAAGATCCAGTCAAGCGAGAACAAACCATGAAAATTTAGCACTTGTGGACAAGTTCGGACAAAAGTGTCCCAGAATAGTCCCAGAATCCGTTCACTGTCCGTTCACTATAAAAACAACACCAAAAATATCAGGTATTGATTATTACACCTTTACACTATATGTAATAATGGAATTTGACAGGATGAAGGAATCAGATATCTTACCATCCCATGGATGTAGAGTTTGCAGACGACAACCTGGATCGACTTGAGACGGACGCTCGCTATAGCGCGGGCTTCGATCAAGCGATCGTCAAAGGCTTTAGGCGCCGAATGCAAAATATTCGGGCAGCCACAGATGAACGCGACCTGTACGCGATCAAGGGTAACAGATTCGAGAAACTGAAAGGAACCAGAAGTGGTCAGTGCTCTCTGATGGTAACTGGAAATTGGAGGCTCATCGTTGAACTTAAAAGTTCGCCAAACAAAGGCACGATAGTCCGAATAATCGAAATAGTAGACTACCACTGAATTGGAGGGGTTTATGAATCAACGTATTCCGGCTGAAGCATTCCCTCCGGGCGATTTTCTTAGAGAAGAGCTTGAAGCAAGGGATTGGACGCAAACCGAATTTGCCGAAATTATTGGGCGCCCCGCTCGCCTAGTAAATGAAATCATCGCAGGCAAGAGAGGAGTTACACCAGAGACAGCAATGGACTTTGCTGCGGCGTTTGGTTCTTCTGCACAGTATTGGTTGAACTTAGAAACAGCATACCAGCTGTTCAAGTCAGCACCGACAGGAGAAAGAGCTGCAAGGGATGACCGAATTTCTCGTGAGGCAAAACTTAGAGAACGTTTTCCTGTTAGAGAACTAATCAAACGAGGGTGGGTAGAATCATCAGAGAGTTTTGATGCGCTCGAGGCGAGGGTCTTATCCTTCTTTCAGATTGTGTCAGCTGAACAGACTCCTGAATTTGCGCATGCTGCGAAGCGTAATTACAAGAGCGAGCTCTCTTCCAATCAACTCGCGTGGCTTTTCCGAGTTCGTGCATTAGCGACCGCATTCGAGGGCCCGAAATACTCTGAGAAAATGCTTCGAGACTCGCTTGAGGAATTGGAGCAGCTCACAACTGAGCCAGAAGAAATTCGGAACGTTCCCCGATTGCTGCAGGATTGTGGTGTCAGACTTGTTGTTGTGGAGCCACTGCCTGGCTCAAAGATCGATGGGGCATGTTTTTGGATAGACAAAGGAAAAACGCCCGTTATTGGGTTGTCTTTGTTGCATGATCGCATCGACAACTTCTGGTTTGTTATTCGGCACGAAATTGAGCACATTCTCAGAGGTGACGGTAAGGACCAGCCAATCATTGATGAAAAGTCAGACGGTGGGCTCTGGTCCGACGCAGGTGATGAAGCCGAGGAAGCGGCAAATATGGCTGCATCCGAATTTTGCGTTCCCTCTGCTGAAATCGAGAACTTCATTCAACGTGTGCATCCGATCTACTCAGAAAAGAGGATCATTGGATTTGCACGCAGGATTAAGAGACATCCAGGCCTTATCATAGGACAAATTCAATATCGAACAAGTCGGTACAACCTTCTCAGAAAGTACCTCATTAAAACTAGGCGCATTATAACGCAAAGCGCGTTGACCGATGGATATGGATCTTCAGGCCCCGGTCCAATGTAGGATAAAGAAGATGGCAAACTATTCGAAACAGATGCAGAAAATTGTATCCGAGTATCGGGTCGCAGGTCAGCCTTGGCCTGCGTCTTCGAAGGCAATCGCTGCCTGGGCAATATCTACTGATCGCTGGCAGCTTGGAGAAGAGGCGGCTGTAAAAAAATGCGCCGAAGACATTTCTCGAGCGATGCGAGAAGAGTATACGACCGATCCCAAAGGTAGACGAGTGCGTCTGAAGCATTCTGCAACCGTCTTAAAAGGCGGTGAACAGTACGTTTTGTGGGATGATATTCGTACAGCACCAAGATCGCATATGCAGATGGCGTTTCAGCAGCGAAGAAACCAAATCTTCGGTGACTGCAAGCAGCTCAAAGCTGACGTTGATAGCTACAATGATAGCCACTTGGCTGAGACCCCAATTCAGATGATCTTCGACTTTACTCTTGACTTAGAAGAGGAAGAAGCAGCCTAAACGCTGTTCGCTGCAGGTAAAGAAACCGTGCCGCTCGCTCCAAATCAGTCAATGTGGACGGATCGACACGCTGCAGCCGCTCGAATTCTCGCCGGCTCGTAATCTGGAATTTCAGACACTCCAGGAAATGAGGATAGTGCCGCTGCAGTATCCGAAACAGATCGGCCACATCACCCGAGTAGTCGTTGATCACCCGGCAATGCCCAGTACATTGATCATCGGTGTGTGGCTGTCGGTACCAAGGTAGGAATCTGGAATGAGAACAGCGCTTTCCTCCTGCGACGGCAATACCGTTTGCCCGAGATATCCAAGATTGATCTGGTGGCAGATGCCGCCTTCGGGCGGAATGCCCCGTGGACGTGGTGAACTGGCCCCGTTTCACCGGACACCTAAGCGGTTTCGGTTTTGGCCCTTATGAACTCGCGGGGCGATTTCCATTTCAGGCCGCTGTGAGGATGGTTCTCGTTATAGTCTTCGATCCAGTCTCCAATCAATGACAATACATTTTCGGCATCAGGCAGCGGGTTCACGCGGGCGTAGTCGCGCTTGAGTGTCTTCACGAATGCTTCCGACATGCCGTTGGATTGCGGGCTTTTGACCGGGGTAAAGCAGGACTTCAGCCCGAGCTGTTGAGCAAAAATGCGCGTCTCTTTAGCCGTGTAGGCACTGCCGTTGTCAGACAGCACCTCTACGCGTTCAGGCGCACGGTGCGTGCCAAATCGGCGTTCAACCGCTTCTAGCAACATGTCCCACGCATCTGACCAAAATATTGAGCCACGATCAATTTAGTCTACAGAAACTTTGCTAGTTTCGGTGACACGCTATCCAACCACAACCGTTGGCTAGATTGAGTAAAGCATCCGCCGACCTGTTTTTGCTTAGTGATGTGAGAGATGAAGTTTCCGAACACACGTGTAATTCTTAGCACACTTCCCCATCCCAGATGCAGTATGTTCGAGCAAGCTAGTGTTCAAATAACTAGGAAGATGTTTGCAAATGATCCCCCTTAATTTTCGGTCTACGAATATCAACGATGGTAAGCCGATCACGAAACCTCAAAGATCAACCCAACAGGCGCAAAAACTCTCTGATTGTAAAACTGACGACACTCAAACCGATGCAGTGCGCGAAAATCTGTCATCTACATCACAAGCAGCCACAGAGGCAAAGGAAAACCCGTCCTCAGGAGTTGGCCAAACCAACACACAGAATCTCGAACTTTCTCACGCCATAAGAAATGGTATCGTTAGCCATAAGACCCTCTCCGATGCGATAGTCGATAAATTCAAGAGTGATCCCGACAAATTTCTACTAGGCAAAGACTCGCAAAAAAACGGTAATTTGTCCGAAACAACTTTGCTAATTTTGCTAGAAAATTACGCCAAATTCGATGAAGACCAGTTGATTACTCTGACTACTGTGGCGCACGAATTAGATTACGAATATTATGATAAGTATAATTATGACTCAAAATTCGCTTCGCAATTTAAACACAATCTCCAATGCGCAATAGAACGTCGTGATGCATTTGCGGATGAACTTTACTACGAACCAAATCTAAACAATGAAAACAACCAAACTAACGAGTGGGAACTCGTAAATTCACTGCATTTTTCCAGTCTAGAAACATCAATTGGTGAATTCAATCAGAAACTAGAAAACGCTGACACACCACGTGAAATGTTGCGTCTCCTGGTAGTTGAACTGAATTCTCTCAATGGAACGGAAACACCCAGGCACGTTGGCTCTGATTATCTTCAGCTGCGATGCGATCACATCGAAGGAATAAAGAGCCGAATTGGCAAATTGGAAGCAAACGCCATCATGACACATATTGAAGTCTTTAATAAACAAATAGAAAAAGAAGAAAAAATGGGAAAAAAGGAAAAACTGGAAAAACTGGAAGATATCCTTTTATCTGAATTAGAAATCACCAAAATAAGAGAGGATGAACTGAAAAAAGAGTATAGTTTTCTAAAAGAAACCGATGATGTGAATATATTAATCTCCACGCACTTAAGAGACCTACGCCGTACACTTGACGATGTCCAATCTGAGATATTTACCGGTGGTCAGCAGAGAACACAGCGGGTGGTCGCGCCTATCACTAGGGGACGTGGGAATGCGTTTTCTTAGACTCGATAACCGGCATACGTGTACGGGGTGGAAACTCTCTCTCTCTCTCTCTTGAACTCTCTCAATCAGCAAATGCCAAGAATGCCGCGTCGGGCGAAACCGCAGCGGACAGAGCAGCAAGCGCCACGGTCAGCAACTCCGCTTCTGTGCCTCGCCACCCCACATTGACGTGAATGTACGGCTCACCGTTTTCTTGGAGCTTGAGCGGCTGGATCTGGTAGTTGACCTGATTGCCGCCCTCATCGGTGTAGCTCTGTTGAATTGGCGCGGCGTCTTCGTCAGGGACACCACCTAGAACGCCTAAGTAGGTCGGCATGGCTATCAGCGCCTTACGCGTCTCTGCCGGTTCTTCTGGATCATCATTTGGAAGTGTGATTTCACCGGGAAGTAGGCGACAATCGTCAATCGTCCTCGGGTTGGCCGGGTCTGGATCGGGCCAATACGCCCCGACGAATGTCAAAACCTCTTCAGGAGACGTTAGACGGAGATAGCGGGTGATCATGACGTAACCGCCTCCATTTCGGCGTCTGACAATTGGCGATCCCAGACGGCAGCGTCATAAAGAACACCGCAAACTCCGTTCGAGCCTGCTCCCATGAAGTAGATGTCACTTGCAAGAACGCTTGACGCTTCGACCACAGTCTCAGCAGCCGCGCCATCAAACGATCCGGATGCCTTGACACCATTTTCAACACCAATCACAACTTTGCCGCTGAGTGGAGTGCTGATATCAGCCAGTTTTTGGTAGCTATCAATACCGATGGCAATTTGTGCCTCTGCCGAACTGAACCTCAATATCGAACCGGTACTGTGTTGAATGAGCCTGTTGGATCCATTCACACCAACTGTGTCGCCGAATTCCAGATAGATCGAGGCATCCTGACCGACACAAAGCGTTTCGATCAGATCGGCGACCTGAAGATTTGTTGGTCCCTGTGTGACCTGCTGTGTCTGGTCTCCGAAGATCCAGCCGAAGCCCTGATCCCGGATCTGACCTGCGTAAAAGACAACATCTTCGCCAACGGTTGAGCTGTTCGGCCCTAGACCGATAGACCCTGCTGCATTGGCGTCCGGAGTAAATTTTACCAAGAGCAGATAATGCCCGTTTGGAAGTGCATATTCTTTGAAGTAGTCAACAGTGCCAAAAGATGTTTCGTCATTAACAACACTTCCAACCGTTCCTCTTATTTTCGTTTCGGTAGCGCTGTCTGAGCTTCTGATTGTTAATCTCACCTCACCTGATGTCCCGGCCGCATACTGAAAGGTCAAATACACGGGGTCTCCTGCAACCCAGGTAAAAGGTCTGCCCGCCCTGTTCCATGTCGCGCCTTGCGAGGCCACCCGCATCGGTTCTTCAAACAAACCTTCGGCGGGCAGGTTCGTCCCGGTGAAGGTGTCCAGAGTAAATCCAGTCTGCGGCCTGCTGTCGTTCCGCCGCGTTCCACCCGGATCGATCATCAAGCCCCTGCGGCCCGTGAGATACGTATAGGCCGGTGTATCGACAGCAACCTCATAAGGCAGGCCGGCAGAGCCAACTGGCCATATTGGGGTTGAACAGGAGTAGTTCTGGTAGAAATCTGCGACAGAGGCGGATTGAAGCACAGGGCCGCTTTTCACCGCATAGCGGTTGGAATAGGCCGAGAAAACGGTGTTCGCACCAACGAGCCCGGCCGGTATCCAATCTAGGTCCGACGCGAAATGTGCGTGATCCGATACCGAGCCCACCAACCGCCGATGGATTGGCTGCACGATGGGACTGTCGAGGCTGCCCATCACTCATTATCCCACACGTTTACTTGTGTGCCATTCGGGTTACGTGCGGCAACCTTCAGCCACGGTACGTATGAGAGCTTCACAATCCGGTCATCGTTGGCACCAACTGTCTTTGCGACCACCCAAGGAGCCGAAGCATCCGCCCGACACTGGATTTCAACGACGCTGTTGTCACCCTGCTCAATTTGCAGGATCGCATCACCGGCAGGCTGCCATGCTGCGCTTTCGTCGCTGGTTGCAGTTGTGTTCAGTCTTTCCATCGGAACTGTCCTCTTGAAGTTTTTGAAAGAAGCCGGAACTTTGCGCCGTTACGGCACCTCTATCGGAACATGCGCCGTCGTACCGTCCGGAAACCGCCACTGATCTGTGTCCGAAGAACCATTCGCAACCACCAGCTTGTTGGTGTCAGTGTTCAACAAGGGAAGCCCCTGCACCTTGGCGTCCATCGTATTGATCGGGTGATCTTTGTCCTCAAGCGCAGCTGTTGTGGCAGTCACGAAGGACGCGTAGATCCCATTGAAGGCGCTTGTTGCCGCCCCGATCGACAGACCTTGATTGGTGGCTGGAAAGAGAGCTGTGCTATCCATCAGCAACCGCCTGACATTCGCCTGGAGAAAGGCAAGACGGCCATTGGCATCGACGCCTAGCGTGTTCTTTTGCGTGCGGACCACGGTTGACGGGTTGTCGATCGGTTCGTTCGTAACCAGGTCAACTTTACAGTTGGTCGGTGAGTTGAGGTCCTGATAGGCGTATTCGCGGTTGTTTTTGGTGCTGTCGACAATGAATACGAAATGGCACCTGTCACAGCCATCATTGATGATGGCGGACCCGCCGTTGCCGTCAAACCCGTATTCCTCGATGACGCCGGCCGCATAGACCTTGTAGCAATCCTTGAAGACAAGAGCGTTGCCACGGGCATTGTCACACTTGATCAGGGGCATACAGACCTGATGAACACCTTCAACAAACAAGGCGTTGTCATTGGCCAGACGGCCACCTGATCCAAGCCAGAGCTGGCTTACATCGACCAACCGGCTTTCCGTGTATGTGCCATTGACGAAACGCAGATCCTCATGCCGTCCCGCATCCAGGACAACCTTTCCAAGGTGGCCGAACTCGAAAATGTCATTGGTGTTGTCGCCGGGGTCTGTGATACCGGGCGGCAACTCTTCAGGTTCCCCCCACCATGCGTTGCGACCACTGGCTCCGATCTCAAAGTTATCGATTTTGGTTCCATGGAAACTCAGGGCTCGCCAACCCGCATAAGCGGCGTGGGTCACATAAACCCGATCGATCACAAGTGCGTTGCCCGGACCGCCGAGACCATCGCCGTCGCTGCGAAGCTGCAAGAGAGGAATCCAGTTGGTGTCGCTACCCGGAAGGCCGTTGCCACCGCCTGAAGCGTGGAATTCGTCCACGTAGGTCTGCCAGGCCTTGTCGATCTGAGCCCCGACACGGCACCCGGTAAAGCGGACATTCTTGATCCGGCCCTTGTTCACAAACTCCCATTGGATAGCAATTTGCTGACTACGAGTAACAGGAAAGACGGCAATATCGACCTGCTCGGTTCCATCGAAAGCGTAGGTGACGGTGACATCGAGATCACTGCCGTTATTCGCGTAGGCAACTTTCGAGTTCGCCCCCAGATACGGCACCATGAAAGACGTCGGCGTGCCCAGGGGGTCCGTCGTGATCATGACTACGACTTCACCGAGCTTGGTATCGTCAGCCACATTCACCCCGGAGCAGGTAAAGGTGTCCGATGCGCCGGCAGTCGGTGTGAACGCAAGAAACTGACTTGCACCGTCGCCCCGGAACCCAATGTTCTCGATGCCGATACCGTTCGGAATGTTGTCCTTGGTGCCCGAGGCTTTGAAAATCGGGAAGTTGCCGCCAAACAGGAATTCGGTCGTTTGGTTGTCCTGGCCCACAATGCCGAAGCCGTTGCCCTCATGATCGCCGACAACGTACTCAAACGACTTTTCAGCGAGATATTGACCAGGCTGAAGATACAGTCTGACGCCCGACTGATAGTATTCGGCAAAAGCACCGTTGTTATCAGCAAAGGCAATCAGAGCCTCGATCTTGGCAATGACACCGGTTGCGCCGGTGCGGTCCAGCGCCAGCCACTCACCTTGAATATCGAGATCCGGCTCATAGCCAAGCCGGATGAACTGGTATCCGCCCTCGGTGTTGGCAAAACAAAGCCCGTCGATATCGCCGCCGGACAGGTCATAAGTGTTCACCGCGACCACGCGGAAGAAACCGAACCCGCCATCAAAGATGTTGTTCACGCCCTGCACGCGCACCTTGGTGTAACTGGCAAGCTCGGCATCAGTCATCGCCTTGAGGGCTGCGACGGTGTTGCGGGTGACATCGACGGAGCCCTGCACTTCTGCCGCACTGGCCGCTGCCGCCTGGGCGTGCGCCTCAGCGGCCGCGATCTCTGCGGCAGTCGGCCCGGTGGTCGGATTGCCCAGTTCATCGAACATCGGCACGGTGCCGGCGCGAGTGGCCGCATCTGGAAACGGCTCTATGGTTTCGTCATCGGGAACGCGCAGGGAGCGCGACACATCGGTTTCGGGAAGCGGTCCGATCCGGGTCCAGGCACCGGCATCAGGTACGCCTGACTTTTTATAGATGCCAAGATTATCCAGCGTCGCGTCTCCCCAGACGCGCGCCTCGGTTCCTTCCACCCACGCCAGATCTGCCTGAAGTTCGGCAAGTGTCGAGTAGCTCGGACCGCGCTTGGCCTCGACTTGAGCCGCCAGATTGTCGAACGGAATAACGGCGGTGGACTTCTCGCCATCAACTTCAACATGACCGATCAACTCACTGATCGCGGCAGTTTGGGCAATATTGCTTGTTCTGATACCCATGGGGCGCTCCTAGGTGACAGTCACGGTGAAGGGTCCGGACAAAGGCCCGGCCATATCGTCCTGGTTTTGCGGTTCGAGGTAGTAGTCGTAGTCACCTGCCGGCAGCAGGCTCGTATTCTGGCCCGTCGCGTCTCCATCGATCACGACCAGCGTCGATGACTTGGCAACCGAAACAGGAGACCCGATCGAATGAGAGTTGCGGTCAAGCGCAACCCCGGTCGCGGCACGGTAGATTTCAACCTGCACAAGGTTGTCGTCATTCTGGGTGACGATGGTGATTTGGGCATGGGCGACGTCACCGGTTACGCCGCTTCCTCCCCCAAGTGCGATTGGCAGTCCCGCGTCATCGTCGCCGATCGTAACGGAGATTTCGACCGTGTTCGGTCCAGGCGTCCCGTTTGGCGTCAGGGCATGCGCCCGCAGATCCACGGTGTCACCACTGACATAGCCTGAAATTGAAGCCCCACCATCGGCAGCCGGAACGGACAAGCTCGTCCAGGACGAAGCCCCGGAAAGGCGATGATCGATCTGAAAACTGCCGATAACGGCCGAGCTGCCACTGCCTGCCGTTAGGACGACATCAAGCCCGTCAGCATCACCTGTCCCGGTCAAACCGCTGCGGATCGCGGTGAACTGCGGCGCGGCCGGCACCACAAGCGGGTCATCGATTTCATCGCCGACCAGACCCGACCATTCCGGTGGCACTTCCGCTTCTGTCAGCGTATCGATGATCGGTGCGGCATCAAGCAAGGTAAAATGGCTTGTGAAATCATTGCCGGCTTCAACCGCATGCACGACCAGCTCCCGGCTTTCGCTTGCCACCGGGCCGAAATGCACGATGGTTCCGGCCTCGGGCATCTCGCCGCCTTCGGCAAACCTCAATGCCCACGTTTCGCCCTCTTCGTAGACAATACGCCTTACAGTCGAAGTTCCGATCGTGTCTTCTTCGCTCAAGCCGGTACGGAAACGGATGGCGTAGTCTTCGCCACCTTCCATTGTGACCGGGTCATCCAGCTCGATCATGTTGTCCAGGACCCACAAGACACCGACAGCACGCTGAGTGCTTTTCAGGATATCGTAGGAGCCCATGACCAGATCGCCGCGCGTGGCAACCCGTGCCGCGCCATCCTGTTGAGCGGTAAATCTGGTCGGCCGGTGGAGCAGCTCATACATGCGCCGGCGGGCTTCGATCCAGATTTCATCAGGATTGGTCTTACCAGGCAGTTCCACCTCTTCGGTCAGGGTGATTTCGCCCGAAAAATCCGGCCAGGGCACAATCCGTTCGGCCGGCTCATAATCGTTGGTCTCGTCAAAGAACGGAATGCGGAAGGCGTGCGGCGGATCCAGATAGGTGTGCGACCACTTCATGCCAGCCGAGTTGCGCGGGTTGATATGGTCAACGGCAAGCTCTTGCGGCCGGTCGATGACAACACCCCACTGAACACCATCATGGCGCGGTGTGGCCCTGCCGGCAGCGGCAATCAGTTGCAGGGTTTCAAAGAGGGATAAATCGGCGTCCAGGACATGGTTGAACGCAAGCCCTTTCAAGACACAGAAATCGTGCCAGTCCGCCAGCTGGTCGAGATCAATGCCGCTATCGGCAACCGGATAGGCATTGGCGTTGCTCTGAAGGGCATAGCGATAAAGTGAGGCCGGGTTTCTGGTCTCCTGCTCAATCCAGGTGCTTGTGCCGGCATCCCAATCCAGACAAATCCTTGACGGCTCACCGCTGAAGTTATCGAGCGCGCCATTCAGCTGATACGTGGCCTTGACCCGGACAGCGACCAGGGCCAGAGACTTATCCATGTTGAGCGGATATTCCGGTCTGAACGATTGAACCGCGACAAGAACAGACCTGTCCTGGACGCGGCTGTCGTTGCGCTCATCCGTCATCCGAGTGACTTCGATCTCATAGCGCCCACGCGACGGGAACTCCCAGCTGTGCTGCCGGAAAAATGCCTCCCGTTTACCCGCACTGATGTTGAGCGTGGTGACGGTTGTCCAGCTACCGCCGGCGACCGGCCGGTACCGGATCCGAACCGAGACGTTAAGCGACTGCAGGTTGCCATTGTCGCTGTAGCGGACCAGCCCGGCCGGGAATTGAATGATGACTGAAGCCCCCGAGGCATTGGACGCGGAATAGCGCACGACCGGTTCCTCAGTCGCCGCACCGGAAATCACGTCACCGGCATCGTTGCGTGGCAACGGTCGGGTCAAATCCGTTCCGACCGGCTCTTCGATCACCTGACGGGGATAGAGCGACAGCGGCTCATCATCATCCCTGCCCTCACGGATCTCGATTTCAACTTCGTCATATTCATCAAGATCGGTAGACCCGATCTTGAAACCGGTCTCTGGAAGAGCCACCGGTCCATAACCGAAGTTGAACATCGCGCGGATGTATTGCAGATCGCCGACAACTTCCGTGTAGGAGATTGCGGCAAAGGGTGGTGCATAGCGGCGCTTCCCCAGGACAACCGGCACCGGATCGTCCGGAGCCAACCGGTTCTTCCAGCCGCTGATCGTGTAGGATTGCTTGACGCTGTCGGTGTTGGTGTTACTCGGATTGGCCGAAGTCGGTGGAATAAGAGCGTTGATCAATAAGTTTCCAAGGGCCGACAGACCAAGCGTCAAGCCTGCCGAAACGAGACTGGCCGATATGCCTAGCGCCCCTGCGATCGGCACCGCCCAAAGCTGACCGAGGGCAACGGCCGCGATCGTGACAACGACTTGCAGGATGCTGCGCAAGGCATTGTCACCTGGCAAGACCCGGATCACGACGCGAACACCCGGCCGGGGCCGTACAAACTGCCAGTTCTGCCGCTCGATGACGGCCGTGCCCTGATCGGTCACCAGAACAACCCGGATCGGCAGATCTTCGTTGACGGCACTCGGAAGGGCCGTTGCGACGATGTCGGCAATCGTCAGACCAACCGGCAATTCCATATTGATCCGGCCTTCGGCTGGATCAAACAACGGTGCGGCAAGGACGGGAACACATTCAGGCATGAAGCATCCCCATCAGTCTGTTGTGCCGATAGTGGCCGATCAGCTGGCTCTTTCCCGGTTCGGGCCTGTATCGCCCTAACTTCGCCTGCTCTCTGCCGGAAACATGCAGCATTTGACGGTGACCAACGACAAGTCCGCAGTGCGAGGCCAGCGGTCCACGACGAAACAGCGCGACATCGAAGGCTTGCGCCGTACCTTCGACCCTGTTCCACGGGCCGCAGTCGATCGCGCCTTTGAACAATCCATCCAGCTCCGCGTGTTCCTCGCAGCTGACGTACTCGCCTGCGTAGGATGTCAGGTCGATGCCGAGTTCGACACGGTATGCGAGAACAACAAGGCCGTAACAGTCAACGCCCGACCAGTCCCGGCCGAATTCGGCAAACGGTGTGCCGATATATTTGTTGGACCATGTCATCGATGCAGCCCCGGAAAACGTTGTTTGGTCATGCGATCGACAGGAAAGCTTTCTTCTTCGATCGGCTCGCGGCTGATGGAGAGCGTGATCTCCGAAGCATCCCCTTCAGCGCTGATCAGTTTCATGCCGCGAAATTCGGCCTCGATCAGATCCGGAGACGAGGCCAGAACGATCGCCATGTGGACGGTTGCCCTGGTCGTGATCGACTGAAGGAGTTCGGCCATGCCGCTATCAACGTTTTCCAGCGTCAGTGTTGCTGCGGCCGGCGCATCCTCGATGTCGCTCGGCAAGTCGGTGGAGACGAGCGCAAACAGGAACGGTTGATAGGCCGGATTGGCTCCGTCGAATGTCGATCGGGTGCCGTAGGTCAGCGGATCCAAAGTGAGCCGCTCGGTTGGATCCGTTGACAACCTGACCGGATCGGTGAGGTCCTCATGCTCAAAGACGAACAGAGCCACCTCGATTTCGTCGGTGGAGTTCTCTTCGAAAGAGCGCCGCTGGTTGAGAGAAACCCGTCTCATGGCATCACCGCTACCGGAAAAGAAATCTGGAAACGAATGCCCCGGATGGTCTCTGTTGGTGTCTGCTCTCCAAAAAGGCACAGCCAGTGCGCGGCGATCAGCAGTGCATTGCCGTCCGGATCCTGAAGTTGGTCACCGGTGGTCGGATCCAGCAACGGCCAGTCATGCGTGGTCGGATCCGGCATGATGAATGGCAGCGAGCCTTCCGCCGTGTCGCCTTCATAGAAGTTGTCGAAAATCGCCTTCTGGTTCCGGCTCACATCGATCGTGAGCGAGACAAACCGGGCAACAGACGAAAAGCGCCGGCGCGATCCAGGCGGTCCTGCCTCACGGCGGCGGCTTATGCGCGGATCCTGAGACTGGCGCTGATAGGGATTGCGCTCAGGCAGCGGCAGATCGGACGGCCAACGAAGGGTCAACGTCTCGTCCTCCGTTTTCTCATGCCGTAGTTTTTCTTGAGCGTCCTTTGAGCCGCCCCTCCCGGCGTGGTGATGCCGTCTGAAATCTGTTCGGAGATGACAAAGCGGATATTGCGGCCACCGCGTTCCGTCCTCTCTTCCTGGACGTCTACCTGCGCACCGGAATAGTTGTGAATGGCAATGCTTGTCGGAGCTGCTCCTGCGGCGTTGCTGTTGGCTGCCGGCGCAAAGGCAGGAGATGCATGGGAGGTGACAAAGCCCCCCTCCTGATAGCCTTTCAGCGAACCGCGGTGCAGCGCTTCCAGTGTCTTGACCCCGATCCGGCGCGTTGCCGGCGCACTGAAGACGAACTCATTGGCATGGACATAACCTTTGACATCGCTGTCGGCACCGGGACCGGTACCGCCCCCCGATTGGAAGCCGAACAGCGATGTAATCGGAGAAATCAGAGAGGACAAAAAGCCGCCCAGACCTCCACCGCTGCCGCCTTCACCAAGGCCGTTAAAGACCGTTTGAAGACCGTTTGAAAGACTGCCGGCAAGGCTTTCGGACTGCCCGGCAAAGGCGGTTGCGGTGTTCGCCAGCGAGCCGGATCCATTCGCAAGGGCTGAAACGGCGGACCCCAGACCGCCATCAAGACGGGTCAGGCCGGACGTGGTGTTCGTCAGACCGCCGCCGAACGTATTCAAGGCATCTTCGGCAGCTGCCAGCCGGCCGGTCCAGTTGTGCATGCCTTCCGGGTTATTCCAGGAGAACCCGGCCGGACGTTCGAAACCACCAAAGGCGGCTGTCGCGCCGCGAAGATCGGAACTGCCAAGCAAGGCTTTCATCGCCCGGCTTTCCGTCGTCATCAGCTCTTGCCAGACAAAATTCAGCTGGCCCTGCACGTTGCCGAGGTTCTTCCGGCCGCCGATCGCATCGAACAGATTGAAGCGGCGGTCATTGTGCTGGAAGAGACCAAAGGCATTGCCGCCGTCGCCTATCGCGAACGGATTGAATGAACTTTCAGCACTGACATGACCAAGGATTGCAGCTGCCTGATGATCCTTCAGACCCTTGCCCTTGAAGTAATTCCAGATCTGACCGGCAACCGAACCGCTGTTTGCGTTGCTGTTGCCCGCAGCCAGATTAAACGCCGGATTATCGTTCGCGATATTGTTGAACGCGCCAAAGGCCGACAGCGGTTCGCCATTTACCAGGACAGTCGCCGCCTGGACCTGCATGCTGCCGGTCGCCAAGGGACCACCGCCCAGCAGGCTCTTGAAGAAACCGGAAACGCCACCTGTATCGCCGAAAGTTGGTAGGCCGGAATTGTAAACAGCGTTCTTGAGCGGATTGGCCGCGCCAAGGGTGAGCAGCTGTTTGGATAGGTCACCCGCGATCGATGTAATTGCGCCCTCGATATCACCAGTGGAGAGTTTGTCGACCAGAGTGTCGATCGACCGTTCACCGGTGGATTGGACAGTTTCCCAAGCCTCTGCGCTTCGATCCAGTTCGGAGTTCATCTCCGCGATCGCGGCGGCGTTCTCACGGATCCGATCGGCTTCCCTGGACTGCGCATCGATGCCGGCATTGCGGATTTCCAGTTCCGCTTCCAGCGTTGCCAGGGCGCGCCGGCGCACGGCATCGCTCGCACCAATCAGCGACATTTCGAGGCGAAGCTTTGTCAGCTGCTCGTCTTGTGTTTTCAGAAAGTCGCGGGCTTCCGACCCGAGATCGATGGTGACCGGCTTTTTGCCCGGTACCGGGATTTTTGGGCCTGCGGCTTCCCGCGCCAGTCGTTCCAGATCCGAGCGCAACTTCTCAAGGGCGTCCTTTTGTTCAAAGAGACCGAACGCATCCCCGACACGGCCATTGGCGCGTGGATCCTGCCGGGACAAAACCGCAGCGGCTTCCGCAATCGCCAGCAGACTGCCTTCCAGCTTCCGGGCTTGGCGTGTTGCAATGAGAAGATCGTCGGCAAGTTTTTTCGCCGGTTTCGGCAGATCGTCCCGCAATCGGATTTCCGCGATCGCTTCGCCGAATTTGTTGACGGTGATTTCGCCTGTTGCGACCTCGTAGACAAGCTTTCTGAATTCGTCAGTGAGGTTCTGGTCAATATCCCGGCCGACCTGCAAGGCTGTTCTGAGAACACCGGTCTGAAACAGACCTGCGGTTTCGCGTTCAAACAGACCTTGAAGCTCTGCCTGCCGGGTGCGCAGATCGGCCAGAGTTTCGGGAACGGATCCGAACGACGCCTGTTCAATAAAGCCTCTGGCGGCTTCTGCGGCACTTTCATAACCGGCTTCGAGGCGCTCGAGCGTTTCGTCCAGGTTCTCCAGCGCTTCATCGACGGTAACGACTTCGCCGCGAAACTGTCTGTAAATACCATAGGCGGCATAGCCACCGGCCGTAATGCCGGCAAGAAGCAACGTAGTCGGTGTGATCAGCGAGGCGAAACTGGATGCGAGCGCCGGGATGATGGTGCCGAGGCCTCTCTTGCCGAGGATCTGTGCCACCTGCCCGCTCTGCTGGGCCATGATCATGGCAAAGGATTGTCCCGAGAGCAGCTGCTGCGTGATGTCGATCGACTGATAGGACAGGTTTGTCAGTTCATGCGTTGCCAGCTTCGTGCTGGCGCTATGAGCATTCAAGCCCGCTTGCGACTGTCTGAGACCAACCGTATAGGCGGCAAACCCGGCCTTTGTCCGTTGGAGTGCGGCCGCTGCCTCACTTGCGGAAATCGCACCAAGTTTCTGTGCGCGGCGGATATCATCCAGCTCCGCCTTGTACTTGCGCTGTGCGGCGAACAGCGGATTGTACTTGGCCCTCAGATCATCAAGCGCGCTACCATATTTTTGAACGTCCGTTGCCCGATTGCTGTTTGCCGGCCGTCCAATACCGAGCTGGGCATTGATGGCCGCCTGCAAAGACGTTTCTGCCTTCTTCGCTTCCGCGCTGATGGTGGCAAGCGCACTCTTTGCATCGGACGCACCCGCCTTGACACCCGAGCTGTCGAGTGTCGCCAGCATTGCCATTTTGAGCGGTTGGGTCATTCGGCCGGCTCCGCGTTTAAAACGTCTAGGGCGGCATGTTCCATGATGCGAAGTTCGGCCAGAAGAATGCGCCAGGCGCGATCGGAGCGACCACGAAGGGCGGCAGCAGCTGCTGCATAGTCAAGACCGATCCAGACAAAGCCACTTGCGCCGGCCACAACCTGCCACTGTGTCGAGATTTTGAGAAAGGATCTCACGGCCTTCCAGTTCACGCGCCATACCTCGAATGTGTCCGGCTCTTGTTCAATAATCTCGGGCGCGACCTTCACACCGAGATTTGCGAAATCCGCAGCCATGTCCTGATCAAGGGTGGATGGCTGGGACGGGTCTGACTGGCCGCTGCGGGCATAAGCCCAGGCTTCAGCGGCCGCTCTCAGTTTTTTACTGTCGGCCCCTCGCCTGTTTCTTCAGCGCGCATGGCCTTGGCATAGGCTTCATAAACACCCACGCGGAACCACGAGTGGTTGATGCAGCGTTCAAGAACGTCCGGTGTGAACACCTGGTCCTTGCCGTCTTCGGCGATCACACCGCGCCAGTTTTTGAAAACCTCGCGGATCACATCGTGTTCGTGAACCTTGCGGTCCTCATCGGTTTCAAGGCCGGCAAAAGCCGCGTCCATCTCTTTGGCTTTCGTGTCGGACATGGCCTCAAAGAGCGCTTCAAACTTTTGCTCGATGATTGCGCCGGCCTTTTCCGGATCCGGCATGCGGACCGTGACTGGCCACCAAAACTGATAAGTGTCTGTGACGATGAAGTTCATGGGAGAGCGGCTCCTGTTCGAGGCGTCTATTTGACGGTGATGGTGAGTTCGTCGTTGCCGGCGCTTGGCTTGAAGATCAGCGGCAGGGAGTAATTGACGACACCCCGGGTCTGTCCCTGAGACGGCCGGCCGACTTCAACGCCAGGAGCGTCCAGTTGAACGATGTTGCCGGCCGTGGTGCCCTGGATCAGCTGACAGGTGCCGGTGGTCCGGGCCTGGGAGATCGCAAACCAGTCAACGACTGAGAGCGCTTCGGCTTCGACCACGGCGGTTCCGGTCATCTGGCGATCGGAAAGCTGCATACGCTCCGCACCGATCTTGAAGCTCGGGTCGATCTGCTGACCAAGATCCAGCGAAAAGCTTTCCGTCACCCGTTCCGAGCCGTGAAGCGAGAACGTGGTGTTGGCATCAGAAACCGGAAGCGGTGTCTGGAAGCCGGATAGATCGATCGTGGGAAGTGCCTGATCACTGATCGTGCCGAGCTGGCCCATCATGGTGAAGCGGAAGCGCGGGATCTTCTCAGGCACGAATTCAACACGCATGTTGCCACGTGTGCCAAGGGCGACATGGCGCACACCATCCTGGTTGAAATAAACCGAGGCGCTTTCCTCGCCATCCGACACCGGCTCATAGACAACATCGACACCGGCATCGATCGTTTCGGACATCGCACAGGCACGAAGCAACACGCCATAGTCCGGCACATCACCTGCCGCGCCAGCCCCCGCCACTTCAACGGAGAATTCCAGCTGCACATAGTTGCCGGTCAGGATCACACCCTGGTGTCCGAGGTATGGAAGGATCAGATCGCGGTTTTCTTCATTGCCGGCAATCGGCGTGATGGAAACATCATTTGCCTGGATGGCATTGGCGGCACCGGTTGGAACGCTGTCGGTGCCCTCGGTCACTTCGATCTTTGCCAGAATGGCGAGTTTGCGATATTTGCGCGTTGCCATGGATCAGTCTCCCTTGCGCGGCTTGGCAGCGGACTTTGCAGTCTTCGCCGGTGTGGGGGCTTTCGACTTGCGCTTTTCAGGCTGCTCGGTGCCCTCGATGCGGGTCCGCTTGCCGGTGTCCTTGTTCCGCTCGTAGCGGCCACCGGTGCGCGGTGAATAAGGCTTGTCGCTCATGACGATTGCTCCAGATAGGAAGGTGCGGAAAAACGGTCCTCAAACCAGACGGTCCCACCGCTGGCCTTGACGATTTCACCGGAAACATGGGTGATGGGCTCAACACCACTTGCCGGGACAAACCCAAGCAGACGCGATCGAACGAAAGATTTGAGATCTTCCAGCTCGTCGCCGGCAGCGCTCCCAAGCGTGCCGGAGAGATTGTCGACCACGATCAGAACCGCGATATCGGTTTCCAGACGTTGAAGAACTTTGCCGTTGAGGCGCTCATTCGGAGAGCTGCCCTCTTCGGCCGACATGACGTACGCGCCAGGAGACGCAAGGCGGTTCTTCTCAATGACGGAAAACTCAACCGCGCCGGCCACTGTTTGAAAGACCGTTTGACCGTCCTTTAAACGGACGATGATTTCCGAAACGAGGCTCACGGCTGACCTCCCGTGATCGCTGCATTGTAATAATCACCGGCAAGGCGCTGGATGGTTTCACGGTCATCAACGGAAAAGCCGAGATACGGCCGTGCCGGGATGACGATGGTGCGCTGTTTGAAGGTGACCGGCTTTTCAAAAGCGCGCTTATGCGCCTTCCCGGCGAACCGGTTCTGATTGCCAACCTTCCGAAACTTCACTTTGCGGGACTGCGGATATTGAGTGACCGTGCCGCCATGCTGATGAATGCCAGCGTAAACAACATTGGTGCCGACCGACGCCTGTTCGCTATCGCTTTCCTTCGTAAGCGACTTGTAAAGCCGGTTGGTGTGCCGAAGCAGTTTTGGTGTGATCGGTGCGTTGCCGCGTGTCTTGCGATTGGCACGGGCCTTGGCCGTGCGCGGTGCATGTGCCGGCCACTTGGTTCCATCCGGCGCGCTTTCGGTTTCAAAACGGCGGTGCACGGAAAACAGCATTGCGCCGGCAATCTCGCGCAGCAGACCGGCCGTATCGCCTCCAGCCTCTTCCACGCGGGTCAAAGCGGCGTTGATTTCCTTATCCTCGATCGTGAGCGTCTCGCGGATCCCGGCCATCAGTATCCCTCGAGACTGTCACGGGTGAAGATGCGCTCCGGTGCCGAGACCTGGACTTGACCACCTGTCGGCTGATCGGCTGCAACGCCTTCCGCCTCGAGCTGGACGGTGCCGGCAGCAACATCCTTTAACCAGGCAAGAGCTTCCTTGTGGTTCCGGGTGACTGCGCTGTCCTTCTCGGCATGCTCGCCATAGAGATAGTAGCGAGCGATATTGGCAACGATCGGGATCAGGACATCCGGAACCGGATTGAGCGGCAAGGCATAACGCTTTGCCATATAGCTGTCGGCAATCTTCTCAGCATCGCTGATCGCGGCTGCAACCGCCGTGGCGTCGATCGTGGTCGCAGGCAGATTGGTTCGGTCGGTGAGCTGGATCAGTTCCTTCTCACCAAAGCGATCAATCATGTTCTGCTGAGTGACGTAGGCCACGGCGTTTCCTTTTCAAATGCTCTGGGCGGCGACCTGTGGTCCTTGTTTCAGGTCTCCCAAGGGCTGAAAGCCGGGGAAACCGCTGGGGGCCTTGCGAGCCGTACCAGACCGCCCTCTCTGGGGTATTTTCTGCCGCTGTTTGCCGGTGACTGTGTTAGGGGCCGGCTTGGGCTTCGCGTCTCAGGCCATGCCGCTCATGACCAGATCAGCTCGCGGCGCTCCCCGCAGGAAACGTCACAGATCGTGAACGACCAGATTAGGTTCTGCCTTCAGGACTTTGATTTGATCAGCGGAGAAACGTCCCTCGGGATGATCGACGGCCTTGGACGGGTGATGGAAGCCACAGCGACGAAACCCTTCACGCGGCTTGGCCGTGATCCGGATCACCATCTTGGGGCCTTTGGCCTCTGTCTTTTCACCATCAGCTTTCGCCGGTTGACTGGTCGCCGCCTTGGTCTCAGTCGGCTTTGGATCAGCCTTCTGTTTGGTGGCAGGCGCTGCCTTCGCGGTCGCTTTCGGTTTCGCGGCGGTCGTGGTCTGGTTGGTTTCATCAGCCATGGGTCTTGGTCCTCGGGTTGAAGGGCTTGCCAACGGGCACGGTTGGAAATGCCGGTTGGAAAGCCCCGCCGCACGAAAGCGGCGGGAATTGTCGATGGGGGCTTATGCGAGCCAGGAAACGACCATCACCTCGGCGGTGCCGGCCCATTTGTTGGTTTCCCCGCCGTTGACGAGCTTGCTCTGCACGATCTCGTTGGCAGCGCCTTCCAAAGACGGCGGCACAACGAGCAGGCGGGGGTTGATGGCAAGCGGTTTGCCGAAGTCGGCCTTCATGCTGCCGAGGCCGACACGGGCAACTTCATAGTTTGCTGCGTTCAGGGTCTGCTTGGATCCCCACGCCATCTGCCAGAAGCCGTAACCGGACTGAGCCCGGCCATCGAGACCGTAAATGTGCTGTTTGCGCATGAAGACGTTTGTGTCGTCGTCCTTGTCCATCCGAACCAGCTTGTTCGGGTACTTCCGGTCCTGGAAGATGAACGGCTTCAGCGGCCGACTGACATCGAGTAGATACCAGGGCGTGCCCGAGCCGCCATCCGTATTGGCAACGGAATACTCGTTGCCGTTTTCATCGAGCACGACATGATCGGTGTCAAAGAAGTACTGGCCGTCGTAACACGTCCGGGAAAACCCACCTGACAGCAGCGGCCAGACAAGATCATCCTTGAACGTACCGGCCGACATGCCGAGTTCCTGGAACAACGGCGAATACATGCCCAGATTGTCGTCTTCGAAGTCATCCCGATCGACTTCGACGGTCAATTCGAACGGTTCATTCGAAAGCGCATAGCCGTGTTTCGCGAGCGAATTGATATGACGATCGCCAATCCACTTGCGGAAGCGCGGAAACTTGCCGAGCCAGCCATATTCGTTCTTGGAAGTCGATGACGGAACCGTTGTGGCAACCCGGTCGGCCATGCTGGTCGCTTCACTTAAACCGCTCTTGAAAGCGGAATTAAAGCCCACATAAGCCGACTGCAAAGTTTGGTTATTGATATCCATGAAGTGGATCTCCTGTTGAATTCGTCGGCTTAACCGAACTCGACCCAGACGCCCTGGTCGTCCACGTCGAACACCTTGCCGGCGACAGAACGGGTTGAAGTGCCATCGGTCTTGGCAACCGTCTGGTCATCGACGCCGTAGCAATCGGAACCGATGTCGGCGACGGTGATTTC
>NZ_JAILWL010000309.1 GCF_025698965.1 Roseibium sp. | reverse complement strand
GGTCTAAGTCTTTGTTTAAGCGCAATCTCGGGCGGAAAACCGGTTCCCACTTGTCCTGAAATCGCTTTAGAAGCCGCCCGTTCTTGTTCCTGTTGCTGAAGCAACGCCCTACTCCGCCGCTTCCCGCTTTTGAGCCGGCCCGATCCGGGCCGCGCAGAATTTGAATTCCGGGATCTTGCCGAACGGATCCAGTTGCGGGTTGGTCAGGAAGTTCGCCGGAGCTTCGAAGAAGCAGAACGGAATGAAGAGCATGCCGGTGGAGACATCCCGGTCGGCCCGAAGCGTCAGCGTGATGGCGCCGCGCCGAGTTTCAACCGTCACCTGCTGACCAATCTCCAACCCAGCCAGTTTGATGTCGCGGGGGTTCATGGAGACAACGGGTTCCGGCTCGATGGCATCCAGAACGGCCGCCCGCCGGGTCATTGCACCTGTGTGCCAATGCTCCAGCATGCGGCCTGTGGTCAGGACCAGCGGGAAGTCCTCGTCCGGAACCTCGTTCGGTGGCACCAGATCCGTCGGCACGATCTTGCCGCGGCCATCAGCCGTCGGGAAAGAACTTCCGAACAGGATCTCATTCCCCGGTTTGTCCGGGGCATCCGCAGGATAGGTCACCGTGCCGTCGCGCTCGAGACGATCCCAGGAGATATTGTTGAGCGAGGCCATGTGCGAACGCATTTCCTCGTAGATGGCCGGGACACCGTCATAAGACCAGTTCAGGCCGAGACGGTTGGCCAATTCGATCATCAGTTCCCAGTCGGCCCGCGCTTCACCCGGCATCGGCACGCAAGACCGGCCGATTTGAACCTGACGGTTGGTATTTGTGTAGGTGCCGAGTTTTTCCGCATGTGCGGACGCCGGCAGGATCACATCCGCATGCCAGGCGGTTTCGGTCAGGAAGATATCCTGCACCACCAGATGCTTCAGACTGGCCAGAGCCTTGCGCGCATGGTTCTGGTCAGGATCGGACATGGCCGGGTTTTCACCCTGGATGTACATGGCTTCAATTCCGCCAGCCAGAATGTCGTCCATGATCTCAACGACCGTCAGACCGCGCACGGGATCCAGAGTTCTGCCCCAGGCATCTTCGTAACCGGCACGAATATCCTCGTTCCCGACCGCCCGGTAATCCGGATAGAACATCGGGATCAGGCCGGCATCGGACGCGCCTTGTACGTTGTTCTGGCCCCGAAGCGGATGAAGACCCGTTCCCGGCCGGCCGATCTGGCCGGTGGTCAGCGCCATCGCGATCAGGCAGCGGACATTGTCTGTACCGTGCACATGCTGTGATACACCCATGCCCCAGAAGATGATCGACTTCTGGCTGTTGGCGTAAATCCGGGCGACTTCACGCAGGGTTTCGGCCTTGATGCCGCAGACAGGCTCCATGGCTTCAGGGGTGAAGTCGCGGATCTTCTCCTTGAGGCTTTCAAATCCATCAACATGCGCGGCAATATACTGCGCGTCATAAAGTTCCTCTGTGATGATCACATTGAGGATCGCGTTCAGCATCGCGACGTCGGTGCCGGGCTTGAAGACAAGACCATAATCCGCATACCGCATGAGCCGCTGGCCGCGCGGGTCCATCACGATCAACTTCGCGCCGTTCTTGACCGCTTGCTTGATATAGGTTGCCGCGACGGGGTGGTTCTGCTCCGGACGCGCACCGATCACGATCATGCAGTCGGCATCATCCGCCGCATTGAACGGGGCTGTCACCGCACCTGAACCGATACCTTCAATCAGAGCAGCAACGGACGAGGCATGGCACAGCCGGGTGCAGTGGTCGACATTGTTGGTCTCAAAGCCCTGACGGATCAGTTTCTGGAACAGGTAGGCTTCTTCGTTGGAGCCCTTGGCCGAACCGAAGCCTGCAATACCTGCGCCCCCCTTGGCCGCATGCACCGCCTTGAGACCACCCGCCGCCTTGTCCAGGGCTTCTTCCCACGTCGCTTCGCGGAAAGTGTCCAGGTAATTCGACAGATCCATTGAAATGTCGCCGCGCTTGGGCGCATCATCCCTGCGGATCAAAGGTTTGGTCAGCCGCTCGGGACTGGAGACATAGTCAAAGCCGAAACGGCCTTTCACACAAAGCCTGTTCTCGTTGGCCGGACCGTCGCGACCTTCAACCTTGACGATCTTGCCGTCTTTGACCGAAACGGAAGTGAGACAGCCGACACCGCAGAACGGGCAGACACTGTCGATGGTCTCTTCCGGGTAGACTTCACGCTTTGTCGAGGTTTCGTCCAGAAGGCTTTTTTCCATGAGCGCGCCTGTCGGACAGGCGGAAACGCATTCGCCGCAGGCCACACAGGTTGAAAGCCCCATTGGATCGGCGAGATCGAATACCGGCATCGTGTGCGAGCCACGGTCGGCCATGCCGATCACATCGTTGACCTGCACTTCGCGACAGGCCCGTTCACACAGATTACAGGCAATACAGGCATCCAGATTAACCGCAATGGCCGGATGCGAAATGTCCTGTTCGGTTTTGGCACAGGACGCGAAGCGGCTCTGCGAAACACCGACCGTATCTGACCATTTCCAGAAGTCGCTTTCCGGATCGGGATGATTGTCACGGCTTGGCTGGTCGGCTGCCAGAAGTTCAAAGACCATTTCGCGGGCCTTGCTGGCCCGTTCCGTTTCAGTCTTGACCACCATGCCCTCAGCGGGTGTGCGGATACAGGAGGCGGCCAGTGTGCGTTCACCTTCAATGTCCACCATGCAGGCCCGGCAGTTGCCGTCCGAGCGATAGCCCGGCGCATCCTTGTGGCAAAGATGGGGAATGGCCACGCCTTCTCGCTTGGCGACCTGCCAGATGGTTTCGCCTTCCTGGGCTGTGACGTCCTTGCCGTCGAGAGAGAAAGTGATCTGGCTCATTTCCCAAACTCCTCCGGAAAGAATTTCAGCACCGAAGCAACCGGGTTGCTGGCCGCCTGACCGAGACCGCAAATGGATGCCGAGCGCATCACAGCGTCAAGATCTGCGATCTTGGCCTCGTCCCAGTCGTTTTCTGCCAACATATGCTCCATTTTCTCCGTACCGGACCGGCACGGCGTGCACTGGCCGCAGCTTTCATGTTTGAAGAAGCGCATCAGGTTGAGCGCAACGTCGCGCATGTCATCCTGATCGGAGAAGACGACGATGGCATGGCTGCCGATAAAACACCCATGTTTGTCGAGTGTTCCGAAGTCGAGCGGCTCGTCGGCAAGCGAAGCCGGCAGAATACCGCCCGACGCACCGCCTGGCAGATAACCCTTGAAGGTATGCCCTTCCTCCATGCCACCGCAGAATTCTTCCAGAAGCTCGTTCATGGTGATGCCTGCAGGCGCGAGCTTTACGCCCGGATCCCTGACCCGGCCGGAAACAGAGAAGGACCTGAAGCCCTTGTGGTCGCGGCGCCCCTGGCTTGCGAACCAGTCCGGCCCCTTTTCGATGATGTCGCGGATCCAGAACAGGGTCTCGACGTTGTGATTGAGCGTCGGACGTCCGAACAGGCCAACCTGGGCAATGAAAGGAGGCCGATGACGTGGCAGGCCGCGCTTGCCTTCGATCGACTCGATCATGGCGCTCTCTTCACCGCAGATGTAAGCTCCCGCGCCGCGGCGCAGCTCAATATCGATGCCGGTGATGATGCCTTCGGACCGAAGAGCCTCGATTTCCTTTTCCAGAATTTCCAGGACAGCCGGATACTCGTCGCGCATGTAAAGATAGACGCGCTCTGCCGAAATCGCATGCGCCGCGATCAGCGCACCTTCGAGCAACCGGTGCGGATCGCGCTCCAGGTGATACCGGTCCTTGAATGTCCCGGGTTCGCCTTCGTCGCCATTGATGGTGAGGTATTTGGGGCCAGGCAGGTCATTGACGATTTTCCACTTGGTACCTGTCGGGAAACCGGCGCCTCCAAGTCCTCGCAAACCGGCTTCCAACGCCTTATCGGCGATCGTGGCTGCATCGAATTCACCGGCGCGAACGCGTTCCAGAAGCTCGTAACCACCATCGGCCCGATAGGCATCCAACTTGATATAGTCGGGAATAACCGGTTCCGTTTTGCCTTCAAACAGGGTTGCCCTGACACTGACTTCGCTGGCGTTATCGACGGCACGCTTGCCGACCTGCACTGCCGGTGCGCCGGCACAGCGACCAATACACGGGACTTTCTGAATGCGCACCTTGGCCGGGTCGACACCACTTTCGAGCACCGCGGCAAGAGCATCGGCTCCCTTGATGGAACAGGCAACGCTGTCGCACACACGCACGGTTAGCGGTGCAGGGCCTGTCTCGCCTTCGCGGACAATATCGAAGTGATGGTAAAAACTGGCGACTTCGTAGACTTCCGCCTGCGCAAGCCGCATTTCCTCGGCCAATGCTCTCAGATGCCTGGCTTCCAGACGTCCATATGCGTCCTGAATCTTGTGCAGATGCTCGATCAAAAGATCACGGCGGCGCGGTTCATCGCCCAGCAGAGCCTGAACTTCACCGAGCGCTGCATCTTCCAATTGACGCCCTTTTGGCTGGGACGGCTTTCGTGAAAGCCCCTTGCCGAAAGACATTGGCGTTCCTCCCCAATGGTCCGGAGCACACCTCTTTTATAGGGCACTTCGGAGATCGTTTCCCGCGCAACCGAAACCCGGGTCGGCGACCACGGGCTCGGAAACGCTCAATTTGATCGGGATGTTAGCTTCCGAATTCCGATCAGACTGTTTGAAAAACGACAAAGGGGCTTCAAATGCTGACGCATTGACGACGGTCGCAACAGATGCCGACACCCCCTCGTTCAGGCAGTTAGGTGCGAAAATGCAGCTACGACACGTTCATAGACAGGACGTTTGAAGGGGACGATCAATTCAGGCAAACGTGATGCGTCTTCCCAGCGCCAGGCTGAAAATTCCGCCGAATGGCCGTCAGGCGGTGTGAGGATATTCACCTCGTCGTCAGCGCCATCAAACCGATAGGCGACCCAGCGTTGTGCCTGGCCACGGTACTTGCCCTTTCGAGACTTGCGCACCACTTCTGGCG
The DNA here is from genome assembly GCF_025698965.1 of Roseibium sp. GTDB lineage: Bacteria > Pseudomonadota > Alphaproteobacteria > Rhizobiales > Stappiaceae > Roseibium. The sequence goes on along the minus strand of NZ_JAILWL010000309.1, from coordinate 2,914 downwards.
GATAGTCATACGCGAACCATTCCGGGGCTTCTTCCAACAGCGTCACTGAGCTGATTGAAGTTTCCTCGTAAAGCTCCCGCCGGGCGGCACTTTCCGGTTTTTCGTGCTTGTCGATCCCCCCCTGGGGCATTTGCCAGGAATATTCATAATTGGAGGAACTGCCACCATCGTCGCGACTGCCGATCCAGACCTTGCCGGTCCGGTTGATCAACATGATGCCGACACAGGGGCGATAAGGCAGCCCCTCGACCGGTTCCGGAAACCCCGGTCCAAGTTCAAGCTTCGTCACTGATACACCTATGCTTAAAAAATCAATTTTCCCGGTCGATGGTTGCGCTGATCGGGACAAGTTGCAATCCGCGTTCTTCCAGATCCTGCACCCATTTTTCCAACTGCCGGATCGTGACCGGAAGCGCCGATCCCGCGGCGACAGCAACACCACGTGCGCGGGCAACGCCTTCAAGCTGCAGCAGTTTTGCGTTGATGTCGTCTTCTCTCGGAACTTCGTCCAGAACAACATCGACGCCGCTGAAAGGAATGCGAACTTCCTCTGACATCTCAGCGGCAATGCTGCGCGACGACGTACCGTTGTCGACAAACATCAGGCCACGGGACTTCAGTTTTCCCAGAAGATATTCCATGGATGGCCTGGTAGATGTGAAGCGCGCACCCATTTCGCCGACGGTTCCCACGTAGTTGGTGGCGCGGGTCAGCAGGAAGGCGAGACGGTCCAGCATCTCATTCGGTCGAAGGCTGACCAGAAGCGTGTGCGGGCCTGGATCGTTGTCCGGAAAATCGAATGGTTCCAGTGGCAATTGCAGCAGCAGTTCGTGACCCCGCGTCCTGGCCTGTTGCATCCACTGGTCCAGATCATCGCCATAAGGTGCCAAAGCAAAAGTCACGTCTGCCGGAAGCCGGTCAATGGCATGCTGCGTTCCGGCTTCGCTAAGCCCCAGACCGTTGACGATCACGGCGATCTTCGGAATGGACGTAAACTCGCGCACGACAGGTCTGGAATAGGCGTCAAGTGGCCGGACACCGGCGTCACTCACCTTGGGTAGAAAGCCAACGTCCGAACGTTCACTGACCCGGGTATCCGGATTGACGGACAGGCCGGTCACAGGATCACCCGGTCCCAGTCCGTCAGGCCGCTGAATCATTTCGTATCGCGGTCCCATCAGATCGCCGGTCGTCTCAGGACGAAGATTGGGGCCAAGATCGTCGCCTATGCCCGGCCGGATTTCGACAACCTCGATATCTTGCGAGGTCACGCCTTCAACAACAGCGTCCAGAGGAAGGACAGCGACAGGTTCGCCGCCGAACGGGTCGTCCACCACGGCGATCCATACAAGAACCGTAGTGACTGCAACACTTAGAATTCCTGCGCCGATAAGACCAAATGGCAGCCTGACAAGCCGCCTCTTTCCCATCCCTAGGGGAGCTGTGAGATCTTCGGTCGACATACCGTCCTGAGCCTTTTGACCGGCTTGGCGCCGGTGTCATCATTGTTATTGGGATACGCAGAACGAGAACGAGAATAAACTCTGCGCGCCGGAAGACCGGCGCGCAGAAAGGTATTTAGTTTTTGACGACCGCACTGTCCGAGACAGGCGGGAATGCTGCATTGGCCTGAACGCCGCGCAGCAGGTCCAGAGCCAGCTTGAGCTGCGTGTCGTCTTCCGGGTCAGCCGGAACATAGGCCTGGCTGCCGGATTCTTCTTCGCCATCGGCTTCGAGGTGACCGCGCAATCCGGCCTCACCCTTGGTTTCGACCCGGCCTACCAGATCTTCCGGCAATTCCTGAAGAGCTTCGATATCCGGCACGATGCCCTTGGCCTGAATGGAGGTGCCGGAGGGCGTGTAGTACCGCGCAGTGGTCAGACGGATTGCACCGTTTGCACCGAGCGGAATGATCGTCTGAACCGAGCCTTTACCGAACGAGCGTGTTCCGAGAATGGTCGCCCGGCGATGATCCTGCAGAGCACCTGCAACGATTTCAGATGCTGACGCCGACCCGCCGTTCACAAGCACGATCACCGGCTTGCCTTCGGTCAGGTCGCCGGCACGTGCATTGTAGCGCTGTGTTTCATCGGCTTCGCGGCCGCGGGTGGAAACAATCTCACCGCGATCCAGGAACGCATCGGACACAGCGATTGCCTGATCAAGCAATCCCCCCGGGTTATTGCGCAGATCGATGATGTAGCCCTTCAGCTTGTCTTCACCGATACTCGCGGTCATTTCGTCGATGCCTTTTTTCAGGCCATCAAAGGTCTGTTCGTTGAACTGCGTGACGCGCACGTAGCCAACGTCTTCTTCCTCACGCCAGCGAACCGAACGGATACGGATGATGTCGCGGGTGATGGTGATGTCAAACGGCTCGGCGCGGCCTTTTCTGCGAACGGTGACGACAATGTCGGTTTTGACCGGTCCGCGCATTTTTTCGACGGCCTCATTCAAGGTGAGCCCCTGCACCTGTTCGCCGTCGATATATGTGATCAGGTCACCTGCCAGCACACCTGCCTTTGCAGCGGGCGTATCGTCAATCGGAGAGACGACCTTCACAAGGCCTTCTTCCATAGTGACTTCGATCCCCAGTCCGCCGAATTCACCGCGGGTTTGAACCTGCATGTCACGAAAACTCTTCGGAGACATATAGCTGGAATGCGGATCCAGCGAGGTCAGCATGCCGTTGATCGCGCTTTCGATCAGCTGGGCATCGTCTGGAACTTCCACGTAATCGGAACGCACTCTTTCAAATACGTCACCGAACAGGTTGAGTTGCCGATAGGTGTCCGTCGCAGCCGCATTTGCGGCTACCGAAACATTGAGCGGCATCTGGGCCATTGTCGTGACTGCCGCAGCCCCCATGAGGGCACCCACCAGCAGCAAGGAAGTTTTCCGTATCATCCGCGAG
>NZ_JAILWL010000308.1 GCF_025698965.1 Roseibium sp. | reverse complement strand
AGTAAACGGCAATTTTCTCAGCCGGATTTTCCTGCAATATCCTACGCAGGTGAGCGATCAACTGAGTGGTCTTTTCCTGACGCTCGCTGTTTTCCAGCCGCCTCCGCCCTTCGACAAGACGAGCCCTTTCTGACTTTCGAAATTGGCTGACATCCCTGAAGGTCTGCAGGTCAACAATATGACCACCGATTATCTTGCTAGCGTAACAAACGGGATCACCGGGAATGTCATCGTCGCTCATTTGTTTCCTCCGAAGGTTCAAGGCTGCCACGACAAACGCCTCAGGTTTGATCTCGCCACAGGGCCATCTGCTTTTCGAGCATTGATAACTGTTTGAATTTCGAACGGGCAAGCATTTAGATCACCGCCAACTTTCATGTTCGGGTTCTTATAGCCGCTAGGTCTGTGCTGCGTCCTTGCGCCGTATAGGGAGGTCGAGGGCCTGGGCAGATTTTTGGGCGTACATAGCGGGTTTGCTGTCAGGCCCATTGGCGCTGCAACTGGACGCGACCGTGCATGTGTCGCTTCATCCAATGCCTGAACTACAAGACCGGGTTTCCGCATCACCCCTTGCGATTTAAAGTCATGGCCCAACGACCTTTGGAGCGCTCCAGAAATTTGCTCCCCCCATTCGGGACGTTCATTTCCGTCATGGATGCGACGCCAGCCTTCTAGTTCTCCCTTGGACGTGGCGCAAATACCAAGCTTCTTTTGCCAAACCGCGTGGACGAATGTTGAGTTTCGTCACAGGTACCGACAGAAGACAGTCTTGCCAAAACGGTCTGCTCATCCGGATACCTCGCAACACTCCTATAGCCCTGAGTTGTGCTACGCTCCAAAACAATCGTCATCGGAATTTTCAGGACTTTGAACATGCAACGGATTGATGCGCATCTTCATCTTTGGGACACGACACGGTTTGACTATCCGTGGTGTCAGGGCGGTGCGTTTCCCGGACTGCCGGCAACGTATCTGCTGGAAGATGCCATTGCAGAGGACGAGAGCACGGATACCTCTTATGTTGTGATACAGGCGGAGATGGATCACGCGTCCGATCCTGTTGAAGAGACGGCATGGGTCCAGAGCATCGCCGACAGCCACCCGCAAGGGGACCGGATAGAGGGTTTCGTGGCTTATGCGGATCTTTCCAAACCTGATATTGAAGCCGTTCTTGAACGGCATGCACGGCACACTGTCTTTCGCGGAATACGTCAGGAAATCTGGTGGCAGCTCCCCTCTTCCCGCCCGGATATTCTGGAAGAAGATTTATTGGCAAGTCCCACCTGGCGCCAAGGATTCGGCGCACTTGCCGGCGTCGATGCGTGCTTCGATCTGACCTGCTGGCACACTCAACTAAAGCAATTTGCAGAATTCCTTTCAGAATACCCGACAATACCTGTCATCATCGACCATTTGGGTTCACCGATTGCAGGGGATGAGGAAGCTCTCGCCAGTTGGCTTGAAGGCATCAAGGCGCTTGCCGCGCGGCCCAATACATTCATGAAAATCTCTGGTCTGGCACAGGCGGATCCAAACTGGACACCTGAGAGCATCAGGCCTCTTGTCGATCAGGTAATAAATGTCTTCGGTGCGGATCGCTGCCTGCTCGGGAGCAACTTTCCGGTCGAAAAGCTCGTCTCGACCTATAGAACTGTTTGGGATGCCTATCGGGTGCTTTAACGACCGAAGAACAGGAAGCTATTTACTTCAGGACGGCGCAGCGCGCCTATCGGCTTGAAGGTTGAGACCTGCGATCGAATTCACCAGGGTAACTTTATTCCTCACCGCCCGGGAAACCACGTCTATTGCGTCGGCACAGCCGATTTCAACTACGGCGCCTTCTCGAACCATACCATACGCTTCATCTTGATCATGTGCACCGCGGACCGTATTGAAGGTCGCACAAGTCTTCACTCCGCCTCATGAGACCGTTTCAGGCGAAACCAACCTTGTAGCGTCTTCGATCTACTGATTACCTGCTCCTCTTCTGGAGGAAAAATCGTGCAGACGGCTACCACGGAATCAGGAAATCAGGTCACATCCGGCATCGTCCTGATGCTCGTCGGTGTGGCTTTTCTGAGTGTCAGCGATGCTATCGCAAAGCTGCTGACGGCCGGATATTCACCGATTCAATTCCTGTTTCTGCGCAATCTTATCGCGCTGCCATTTGCAATTGCGGTTGCTCTCAAACTGGGTGGCACGTCGGCCCTGCGCTCTTATCGTCCAGCCGCGCATTTGCTGCGCGGTGGTCTTTGGCTCACGGCTGCAACGCTCTTTTTCACAAGCTTCATCTATCTCGGGCTCGCCGAAGCAACGGCCCTGGTCTTTGTCATGCCGGTCTTCGTTACCGCTCTCTCTGCTCTGGTTCTCAAACACCCAGTCGGTTGGCGGCGTTGGTCCGCAGTTCTGGTAGGTTTCCTGGGTGTCATCATAGTCGTTCGACCCGGTTTCGGAACATTTCAAACCGCATCGCTTCTGCCGCTCGCAACCGCATTTTTTTACGCGTTGCTAATGCTCAGCGCTCGATGGATCGACCCGCGCGAGAGCGTGTGGACTCTCATGCTCTATCTTGTTGGTTCTGGTGCATTTCTCGGAGCATTCGCAATGCCTTTTTTCTGGGTTGCGCCCCGTCCGGAAGATTTTTCGCTGTTCCTCGGCATTGCATTCTTCGGAACAGCCGGAGCCACGCTGATGACGCAAGCATTCCGCCTCGCTCCGGCAAGCGTGGTGGCTCCGCTGGACTACACCGCACTGCTCTGGGCAACCTTGTTCGGATGGTTGCTTTGGGAAGAGATCCCGGTTGCCGCAACTTTTGTCGGCGCTACGATTATCATCGCGAGCGGAACCTACATAGTCATTCGAGAGCGCAAGGCTTCGACCTGATTGCAGACGCCCACCGTCAACCTTGAACGATACCTCTGACAAGAGAAACCGCCAAAGAAACTGAACCCCGCCGGAGAAACTTGCGCTCCGGCGGGATATCGATCAGACGCGCTGTGTGAACGTCGCGGCTTTCACTTCCACAGCATAATCCTTGGCAAGATCCAGAAACGCGTCGTAGCTTTTCTGAACCTTGGCAAACGCCGGATTGGCTTCCGCATTTTCAGTCATGACTTCGGCAACTGCGATTTTGAGAGCGGTGATGACGTCCTCGGGGAATGCTCCGAAGGTCACGCCGTCAGCTTTCAGTTTCTGCATGGCGACCGCGTTGTAATAGTCGAACTGCGCTGTCGTTTCGACGGATGAGGCTTCGGCAGCGTTGGCGACGACTGCCTGCAAGTGTTTCGGCAATCCGTCATAGGCTTCCTTGTTGACCACAATCTCGAGAGCGGCAGACGGCTCGTGGAAAGCCGGCACATAGCAATATTTGGCGACCTTCTGGAGACCGAATGCCATGTCCAGCATCGGACCGACCCATTCAGCCGCATCGATTGCGCCGGACTGGAAGGACGGGAAGATTTCAGGAGGCGGCAACAGTACGGCGTTGACACCGAGTTTCCTCATCGCTTCGCCGCCAAGTCCGGCAATGCGCATGTTGAGACCTGCAAGATCATTCAAGCTCTCGATGGGTTTCTTGAACCATCCGGCAGCCTGAACTCCGGAATTTCCAGAATAGAACGGTTTCAGGCCACGCTCGGCGTAGATTTCGTCCCAAAGATCCTGGCCGCCCCCATAGCGCAGCCATGCGGTTGTTTCCACTGCAGTCATACCGAAAGGAACAGCGGAAAAGAAATGCAGGGCCGAATTCTTGGAAGCAGCGTAATAAGGGGTGGAATGGCCGATTTCAGCCGTGCCTTGCTCCACCGCGTCTTCCACACCGAAGGGCGGAACAAGTTCGCCACCGGAGAACACTTTTAGGGTCAACTGGCCGTCGGACATGGCGGCGACACGTTCGGCGAATGTGGTGACGTTTGTGCCGACACCCGGAGCCTTGGCCGGAAAGGAAGTTGGCAGTTTCCACTCGATCTTGCCCTGGGCGATGGCGGGTGCCGCCAGCAGGCTTGCAGGTGCAGCGACAGCCCCTGCTTTCAGGAAATCGCGTCTTTTCATGTCGTTTCTCCCTAATATCAAAAATTCAGAACAAGACCGCAGGCAGCCAAGTCGCAAGGGCCGGAAAGGCGGCTACCAGGCCAAGCGCCAGCAATTGAATTGCGACGAACGGAACCACCGCAGCATAGATCTCTGATGTGCGGATGTCCCTCGGCGCAACAGACCTGAAATAGAAAAGCGCAAATCCGAATGGCGGCGTCAAGAACGACGTTTGCAGGTTGAGCGCAATCAGCACCGCGAACCAGACCGGGCTGATATCCGACTGCAGGATGATCGGTCCGACGATCGGCACAACGATGAAGATGATTTCCACAAATTCCAGAATGAAGCCGAGCAGGAAGATCACCAGCATGGTCAGGATCAGCATACCGATGGCACCCCCGGGAAGAGCCTGAAGCAGGTCGCCGACGTGCTCATCTCCGTCAAAACCGCGAAAGACCAACGAAAGCACGCTGGCGGCCATGACAATCCCGAAAATCATGCCGGTAATGGTCACAGTTTCCCGAAGCGCCGGCAGAAGAATTTCCCGTCTCAGAAGCGATGTTGCAATGGACAGGAGTAGACCGAAAGCGCAGACCGTCAGGAGGACAGACAACGAAGACGCGAGAGACCAACTGATCCTGCCGCCAGAAAACTCCAGACCAAGTATCCCCGTCTGACGCATGGCAAGAAGTCCGATTGCAAATGCCGCGCAAAAGGTCGCCGTGCGCGCCAAAGTACCGCCCTGCCCCGCAGCCGCGATCAAGATGGCGCCGGCGACACCGACACCAGCGGCTTCGGTCGGCGTGGCGATGCCCACCAGAATGCTGCCAAGCACCGCCACAATCAGTCCAAGAGTCGGAGCGATGTCCTTGATCAGCTGCAGCGACGAGATCTTCTCGCCATCGGCGGCCTGTGCTTCTTGCGACGGCGCGCGTCGAAGGCGAAGAAGCACGTACGCAGCATAAAGAGCCACAAGCAACAAACCAGGAAACAGAGCACCGGCGAACAGATCTCCGACGGTGACGGGATCAGGGGCAAAATTGCCCGCTTCCTGCTGGGCCTCAAAATAAGCATTCGAGATCTGATCTCCCAGGAGGATCAAGACAATCGATGGTGGGATGATTTGGCCGAGCGTTCCGCTGGCGCAGATCAGACCACTGCTCATGCGTTTGTTCACCCCGGCATTCAGCAGCGCCGGCAAAGTGATCGTGCCTAACATGACGATGGTTGCGCCGATAATGCCCGTGGAGGCGGCAATCAATGCGCTGACTAAGACAACTGACAGTGCAAGCGCGGACTGATTGCCGCCGAGCACTGCCGTCAGGCTCTTGAGCATCTTTTCCGCCTGGCGAGATTTTTCAAGCAGCAATCCCATAAGCACGAAGAGCGGAACTGCGAGCAGTAGAGGATTGGTCATGATGCCATAGACCCGCTGCGGCACCGCCTGGAAGAAAACCAGATCAAAATCGCCAAAAGCAGCCGCCAGAAGCGCGATCAGGGTCGGGGCGCCGGCGATTGCCAGAAGAACGGGAACGCCCGACAAGATGCAGGTAAAGACGGCCAGCGTCATGACAATGAGCCAGATGATGTCAGCACTCATGCATCAGTCCGCCGAAATGCGGCAATGAGCCGGGACAGCGTGAGCACGATCACCAGCGCAGGCAGGATCAACAGACAGGTTTTGACAATATAAAGTCCAGGCAACCCGCCTGTCTCTGGCGAGCCTTCCAGAATGGACCAGGAACTTCGCACCAGCGGATACGCGGTCCACAGCATCAAACCGAATACAGGCAGTGCCAAGAACAGGTTGCCAAACAAATCGATCCATGTGTTGACAGCGTCGGGCAGTTTTTGACGAAAGACGTCGACACGAACATGTTTGTCCGCGTCAAAGGCAACTATGACCGACAGGGCGACCAGGGAAGCAAAGGCATAGTTGACCGCGTCCTGAATCTCCAGAAAGCCGATGCCGAGCAGATAACGCATCAACACCATGGCCAATTGGCCCAGAAACACGATTGCAGTCAGACCGATACAGCCCCACTTCACCGCAAGAAACACATGTCGCATCAACGGCCCATGTCTGAAATTACGATTAGCCCCATGGCTGACACCGCAACGTTGCCTGTCAGCGCTGTGCCAGATTAATCAGCATATTTTGCCATGTATATAATCATATGTTCTCCCGTCGGACGACAAGAGCGGTCAGCGACGTGTTCTCCCCAGGACATTTTCCCGAAGACATTCGTTGGCGGTGCGGCATGAAGCCTCATCTAAAACGGGATTTTTTGCATTCTGCTCCAAAAGGAAAAATGATGCTGAGTTCAAAAGCTCTTTAACATCAAATTCCTATCTCAGAACAGGTTGGCATTCTATTCCTGTTTTTAAATTATTCTAATGTGCAAAAACTCCTTGCCGCGACGCAGCAATTAAGCTAGCTGAAAGCTGCAAGATGCTGCGCGTGCTGCTTCCGAATTCGAGCCCTATCACCGGACGGGGACCGATACTATTCCTTCCCGAGAAGCCCCGGCATCGTGAGAAATTGAAAACCAGGAGTTAAGCTATGCTCGGCAAAAATGTTCCTTTTGTTACCTTCCGCACCCGCGTTCGCGACGAATCCATCGAAGGCTCGAATCCGTTCCGCTGGGAAGACAAAACGAGCGACGATTATTTCAAAGGCAAGAAGGTCGTTCTGTTTTCGCTTCCGGGTGCTTTCACCCCGACCTGCTCCACTTTCCAGCTGCCGGATTTCGAAAAACTCTTTGAAGAGTTCAAGGCTGAAGGTGTCGACGAGATCTACTGCATTTCCGTCAACGATGCGTTCGTGATGAATGCCTGGGCCAAGGCGCAGGGTGTTGAAAACGTCAAGGTGATCCCGGACGGTTCCGGCGAGTTCACCCGCAAAATGGGTATGCTTGTTGCCAAGGATAATCTCGGCTTCGGTATGCGCTCCTGGCGCTACGGTGCTGTTGTCAACGACGGTGTCGTCGAGCAGTGGTTCGAAGAAGAAGGATTCTCCGACAATTGCGAAAGCGATCCGTACGGCGTTTCCTCGCCGCAGAACATTCTGGAAAAACTTCGTGCTGCTAAGGTAGAGGCGGCTTAAGCCCTTACACGCAGATCAAGCTTCCGAAAGCCCGGCCAAACGGCCGGGTTTTTTGTTATCTTCTTCCTCCTCCATACTCCTGTTTTCAAACGAGACCGGCAACAAGCGCCTGTTGCGAAATGACACCTTCGCCGATGTCTTTCACACCACTCCGCAAACCGTAGATCTGAACGATCCCGTAAGCTTCCCGCTGGACATACGCTTTCCAGGTAAACTCCAAATTGAACAACGCGCACTTGACGCAATGTTATTTTCGTAAAATCATCAATTTCGATCAATGAAAACATAGATACTTTTTAAATCCGCAACACCAAACCGGGCTTTTTCTTTATCGGGAGGCGGAAATGAAAGCGATAAGAGGAGCATTTCTCGATTTTTTGTACGATCCCTTCTACAAAGACGAGGAAGAATCTGTTCGCTACTTACCCGACGGGCTCTTGATTATTGATGGCGACAAAATCTCGGATTTCGGGCCATACGCAGAGTTGGCTGGCAAATACGCTGATGTCGAAACCACCCTCCATGCCAATCGACTGATAATGCCGGGGTTTGTTGACACCCATGTGCATTATCCGCAAACCGAGATGATCGCCGCATTCGGTGAACAGCTGCTGGAGTGGTTGGAAAAATATACGTTTCCGACCGAGCTCAAGTTTCGGGACAAAGTCTATGCCCGATCTGTGGCCGATCGCTTCCTGAATATGCTACTGACAAACGGCACAACGACGGCGCAAGTGTTCACCACCACATTTCCGCAGTCGGTTGATGCCTTTTTCGAGGCCTGCAGTGAGCG